>NZ_JBRRDW010000049.1:0-33301 GCF_056759895.1 Stenotrophomonas sp. STEN038 | reverse complement strand
CCCGGGCGCCTGCCTCTCAGCGGGGGCCGCGCCCCCCGGCCCGGCGGGTCGGGTGCCCGTGCCCCCCGCCCCCGGCCCCCCCCCCCCCACTACAGGAGCAGCCAGGAGCGCACTCCTCCCCTGCGCGTTGCGCAAGGGAGGGGGCTACAACCGTGCGACTTTTTGACGCACTGCGACATCCGGTCACATCCGTTCTTAACCAATACAGGACCAGAATCGCCCCAATTAAAGAAATCGCGGAGAAGCGCCCGTGGAAGCGCTGCTGTTGTCCCGGATCCAATTCGGATTCGTCGTCAGTTTTCATGTGCTGTTCCCGGCCTTCACCATCGGTACGGCCAGCTGGCTGGCCTTTGTTGAATGGCGTTGGCTGCGTACCCGCAATCCTGTCTGGCGCGAGCTGTTTTTCTTCTGGCAGAAGATCTTCGCCGTGTCCTTCGGCATGGGCGTGGTCAGCGGCATCGTCATGGCGTTCCAGTTCGGTACCAACTGGCCGCGACTGAGCGAAGTGGCCGGCACGGTGATCGGTCCGCTGCTGACCTACGAGGTACTGACTGCGTTCTTCCTCGAAGCCAGTTTCCTCGGCGTGATGTTGTTCGGCTGGGAGAAAGTCTCGCCGCGCCTGCACTTCTTCTCCACCTGCATGGTGGCGCTGGGCACGTTGTTCTCCACCTTCTGGATCCTGTCTTCCAACAGCTGGCTGCATACCCCGGCCGGCTACACGCTGGTCGATGGCATCGTGCATCCGCAGGACTGGTGGCAGATTGTTTTCAATCCGTCATTCCCGTATCGCCTGGCGCATATGGCGTTGGGTTCGTTCATCACCACGTGTTTTGTCATCGGTGGTGTCGGTGCCTGGTATCTGCGCCGTGGCGTGCATGTGGAAGCGGGCCGCAAGATGCTGGTTGCCGCCGTCGCGTTCGCCGCGCTGACGGTACCGATGCAGATCTTCGTCGGCGACATGCATGGTTTGAACACGCTGGAACACCAGCCGATGAAGATCGCGGCGATGGAAGCGCACTGGCATGAAAGCAAGCCCGGTGAAGGCGTGCCGCTGGTGGTGTTCGCGGTGCCGAATGAAAAGGAAGAGCGCAACGATTACGAGATCGCCATCCCCAAGCTCGGCAGTGTGATCCTGACCCACAGCACGGATGGCACCTTCGCGCCGCTGACCTCGGTGCCGGCCAGCGAACGGCCGCCGGTAGTGCCGGTGTTCTACGCATTCCGCATCATGGTCGGGATCGGTTCGTTGATGCTGGTGCTGGCCTGGATTTCGGCCTTCCAGCTGTGGCGTGGGCGTCTGCTGCAGTCGACCTGGTTGCTGCGCGGCTGGAACTGGATGCTGCCCAGCGGCTTCATCGCGCTGGTGGCCGGTTGGTTCGTCACCGAGATGGGTCGGCAACCGTGGGTGGTCTACGGTGTGCTGCGTACCGCCGATGCAGTCGGCACGCAGAGCGTGTGGATGACGGTGCTGTCACTTGCCATCTATGTGATCGGCTATCTGTTCGTCTTCGGCTGGGGCATCTGGTACCTGGTCAAGATCATGCGCAGTGGGCCCAAGCCCCATGATCTGCCACCGCGCGATGACGGCATGCATACCCCGGCGCGGCCGCTGTCCGGCGTCAACGAACCACTGGAGGAGCGCTGACATGGAGATGACAACCTGGCTGCCAGTGGCATGGTTCGCGGTGATTGGCTTCGGCGTGCTGATGTACGTGGTGCTGGATGGCTTCGTGCTCGGCATCGGCATCCTGGCGCCGTTCGCCGAGGATGAGCAGCAGCTCGACGTGATGATGAATACCGCCGCGCCGATCTGGGACGGCAATGAAACCTGGCTGGTGCTTGGTGGTGCCGGCCTGATGGCGGCGTTCCCCAAGGCCTATGCGGTGCTGCTGTCGGGCCTGTACCTGCCGGTGCTGCTGCTGGTGATGGGCCTGGTATTCCGCGGCGTGGCGTTCGAATTCCGCTTCAAGGCACACCGCTCGCGCGCGCTGTGGAGTGTGTCGTTCGCGCTGGGCTCGTTGCTGGCGGCGTTCGCGCAGGGCGTGATTCTGGGTGCGCTGGTGCAGGGCCTGCCGATGCAGGACGGGCATTACAGTGGCGGCGCGTTTGGTTGGTTCAGCCCGTTCTCGATGCTGACCGGCGTGGCGGTGGTCACCGGCTATGCACTGCTCGGCAGCACCTGGTTGATCCTCAAGACCGAAGGCCGTGAACAGGCCTTGGCGCGCTCGCTGACGCGGCCGCTGATGGTGGCGGTGATCGTGTTCATGGGCCTGGTCAGCACCTGGCTGCCGTTCCTGCAGTCGCGGGTGATGGAGCGCTGGTTCAGTGACGGCAACTTCTGGTGGCTGTCGCCGGTGCCGCTGCTGACCCTCGCCGTGGCGGTGGCGCTGTGGCGCAGCGCCATGCATCCACGGCGCGATCTGCCGCCGTTCCTGCTGACCCTGGCGCTGTTCGTGCTCGGCTTCGTCGGCCTGGTGCTGGGCATGTGGCCCTACCTGCTGCCGCCGCACCTGACCCTGTGGCAGGCTGCCGCGCCAGCATCGTCGCTGGGCTTCAGCATGGTCGGGCTGGTGCTGCTGCTGCCGGTGATCCTCGGCTATACGGTGTGGTCGTACCGGGTGTTCCGCGGCAAGGTGACGGCCGAAACCGGCTATCACTGAGTCTGCATGGACCTGGCCCGGCCGCTGTGCCGGGCCGGGCGTAGTGGGGCGCTTCTCAGCCGTGCAGGCCTTCGATTTCCACCAGCAGTTCGGCCCGGCAGACTTCGCCGTGCAGCACGATGAAGCTGGATTCGGCCAGGCCGCGCTGCTGCAGGTGCAGGCTCACCTCGGCCGCGTCCTGCGGATTGCGCACGTATACCTTGAGCAGCGATTGCTCGCCCAGGTGGGCAGGGAGCGCTGGCCGCTGTTGGCGCGCACGATCGATCAGGCTCTGCAGGTTGGTCAGGGTTTCGTCCAGCTGCATTGCCACCGAGCCATGGTGTTGCGAGCGGTGGCCGACGATGGCGGCGGTGCCTGATTGCAGCAGCGGCAGACCGGTCGTAAGTGGTGGCAGCATCGCGCGTGCAAAGCTGGGTGACTGCGGGCCGTATTGGCGCGGATAGGCATAGGCGCTGACCTGACGCGGGTTTTCCAGCGGCGTGCCTGGCTGGCGAGCGGACAGGCAATACACCTGCACCCGACGGCGGCCGTCAAAACAGCCGATGCAGGTGGCGGCGGGCATTGCTGCGTCATTCACCACCTGCAGGCCGCGCACGCGGCCCAGGCAGAAGCGTCGGTAGCGCTCGTTGTCGTCATCGCCCTCGGTGATGGCGTCGAGGTAGTTCCAGGTCCGCAGCAGCGATGGATAGTCACTGTGCGACAGGAATTCACTCAGTGCGGCATAGGCCGTGGCCGTCGCGGCCTCGATATCGCCGTCGACTTCGGCGACCTCGATGGACGTGAACAGCAGTTCGGCGTTGCGTGACCATTGCACCGCGCCGCTGCGGCCGTGTTCAGCGGCGCTATCGCCTTGCCAGACTTCGATCCGGTCAGTGCCCTGGATGGCCAATGGCACCCGCAGCCAATGCGGCGCGTCGTGCGGTGCCGACCCGGAGGTGAATCCGAATACGGCCAGGGTATTGGGCTCGGCCAGTGCTGCCGCGGCTTGTTGGGCGGGTAGATAGCTGGCGCGGAACGCTGAATGCGGAGTGCCGGTCTGGGCAGCGGTAGCCTGCTGCATGAAGAGGTTGCTGTTGCCCATACCGTGAATCTGCTGCCAATGGCCGGGTCTCATGATAGCTTGCCACGCTTCACGGTCCCAGCAGATACCGTTTTTGCGGGTGTCGCGGCGTATTCGGGGGAATGCGTCGCTCAGTCAAGCTGGGCTTCATGCGGCATGTAGTTGGATTGCAGTGGTGGCAATGATCGAATTTTCAGTGGCCGGTTGGTCGGCGTGGGCGCCGGACCTGACTACGGCGGAGCAATGGCGGGCCTGGGCTGAGCAGCCCTGGCTGCCGCAGGGGGACGCTGCGCCGGCGTTGCTGGAGGTGCCGGCGATGCAGCGGCGGCGTATCGAGCGGCTCGGCCGGATGGCGATCCAGGCGGCTTGCTGGTGTGAGCAGGCCGAGGATGAATCCGACATTCCGCTGGTGTTCGCCTCCCGCCACGGCGATGTGGCGCGTTCGCTGGCCTTGCTGCAGTCGCTGGTGGGGCAGGAGCCGATGTCGCCAACCGCGTTTGGTCTGTCGGTGCATAACGCGGTGGCTGCGCTGTACTCGATCATGCGCGGCAGTCGCAGCAATTATCTGGCGCTTGCAGCCGGGGCGGCAACGGTGGAGGCGGCCTGCGTGGAGGCTTATGGCCTGCTGGCCGACGGTGCGCCCGAAGTGCGGGTGATCGTTTACGAGGCACCGTTGCCGGCCCTTTTTGCGGGGTTTGCGGATGAGCCCGATGCCGGCTTCGCCTGGTGTTGGCGGCTGCGTCGGGCAGAT
Source organism: Stenotrophomonas sp. STEN038 (assembly GCF_056759895.1). Classification (NCBI taxonomy): domain Bacteria; kingdom Pseudomonadati; phylum Pseudomonadota; class Gammaproteobacteria; order Lysobacterales; family Lysobacteraceae; genus Stenotrophomonas; species Stenotrophomonas sp. STEN038. The sequence continues at coordinate 28,830 of NZ_JBRRDW010000049.1, read as the reverse complement.
CAGCCCGGCACCCGGCTTGGCTTGACCTGGCGGGCTACACAGGCCGCCCCCGCCAGGCCATTTTTACCGCGTGCTTTAGCTGCACATAAATTCCTGTTATCGGGAGATGTCTGCATGATCAATGCCGTTGATGGGCAGGACTGGATCTGGACGCGGCATGGCTGAGGCAGGGACTGCTCGGCTCAATCACGCCTGGCGGGTGATTGCCACCGGGCTCAGTTTTGCTGCTTTCGGCATCGGCGGTTTGCTGCTTGGTGGCCTGGTGATGCCGGCGTTGCTGCTGATCCGCGACGAGCACCGTCGCCGTCGGATTGCCCGGCGCCTGGTGCAGCTCGGGTTTGCCGGGCATATCGGGCTGATGCGGCGGCTCGGCGTGCTGACCTATGAGATCGTCGGCGCTGAACGCCTGCAGCGGCGGGGCTTGCTGGTGCTGGCCAACCACCCGACCCTGATCGATGTGGTGTTCCTGGTATCGCTGCTGCCCAACGCCGATTGCGTGGTCAAGCGCGCAGTGGCCATCAATCCATTCATGCGCGGGCCGGTGCGTGCGGCTGGCTATATATCCAATGACGATGGCGCCGGTCTGGTAGAGGATTGCATTGCTGCGGTGCAGGCCGGCGGCAGTCTGGTGATCTTCCCGGAGGGCACCCGCAGCGTGCCCTGCCAGCCTTTGCGGCTGCAGCGCGGAGCGGCAAATATCGCGGTCAGGGGTGGGCTGGACGTCACCCCGGTGCACATCCGCTGCAGCCCGGCAACCCTTGGGAAGGGGCAGAAATGGTATCTTGTGCCGCCGCGGCGTTTCCACGTTCGGATCGAGGTGGGTGAAGATATTCAGATCCACCCGTTCCTGGTCGATACCCCCACGTCAAAGGGGGATGCTTTGGCCGCGCGTCGCCTTACCGACCACCTTACCCATTATTTCGATCTTGCTGGAGATCCGAACCGTGCAGGCACTTGAGCACGAGATCAAGGAATTGATCATTTCATCGCTGTCACTGGAAGACATCGCGCCGGAGGACATCGATTCCGCCGCGCCGCTGTTCGTCGAAGGGCTGGGCCTGGACTCCATCGATGCATTGGAGCTCGGCTTGGCGCTGCAGAAAAAGTATGGGGTCAGCCTGTCGGCTGACTCGGAAGAGACCCGCCGCCATTTTTCCAGCGTGCGCGCGCTCAGCGAGTTTGTCGCTGCCCGTCAGTCGTAACCGGGCCAGGAATTGCCATGACCAAGAGTGAATTGTTCGACCATATTGTTCGCATTCTCAACGACAGTTTTGAGATAGCGCCGGAGCGGATCAAGCCCGAGGCACGTCTGTACGAAGACCTGGATATCGACAGCATCGATGCGGTCGATCTGATCGTGCAGCTCAAGCCGTTGCTGGGCCGCAATCTGCAGCCGGAGGCCTTCAAGACCGTGCGCACCGTGCAGGACGTGGTTGACGTCGTGCATGGCCTGCTGCCCGATCAAGCCGCCGCCTGACCGGACCGGCAGAGGCCTGGCATGACGCGGTTCCGCGCGCTCGCCTTTGGTCTGTTGACGGTCGCCTATCCGTTGCTGGTGTATCTGGCGATGGGGCGCTTCGAGCCCCGCTGGATGGCGTTGCTGTTGTTTGCGCTGGCCTTGTTGCGGGCGTTGACCAGTCGCCAACCGCTGTGGATGGCGGCCGCTGCAGGTGCCGGCGTGCTGGCCTTGTTGACCACCCTGCTCAATCAGGCACTGCCATTGAAGCTCTACCCGTTGCTGGTCAACGTGGTGATGTTGCTGGTGTTTGCCACCAGCCTGCGCTTTGGGCCGCCGGTGGTGGAGCGTTTAGCAAGGTTGCAGGAGCCGGACCTGCCGCCCTTCGCGGTGGCCTATACCCGCAAGGTGACCCAGGTCTGGTGTGGTTTTTTTGTTCTCAATGGGGGCCTGGCCCTGGTAACCGCGCTTTGGGCGTCGGACCGGACCTGGGCGCTGTACAACGGATTGTTGGCGTACGTGATGATGGCTGTGTTGTTTGCAGGTGAGTGGCTGGTACGGCGGCGAGTGAAGGCCGCGCACGCCCATGTCTGAGTGGATCGCTCTGGACCGGTTGCTGCTGCAGCCGCAGCCTGCGCGTTGCGTCGGCCTGCGCGATGGCGTGGCGGTCACGCACACTGCATTCCGTCAGCAGGTAATGGCGTGGCGCGAGGCATTTGCCGCCGCGCCCGGTCGCGATTGGGCACTGTACTTCGATGAGGCGCTGCCGTTCGCGGCGGCCTTGTTTGGTGCCTGGCATGCTGGCAAGCGCGTGTTTCTGGCCGCAGACAACCTGCCGGCCAGCTTGGCCGAACTGCAGTCGCGGGTGAGTGGCTTTGCCGGTGACGTCGATCCAGTGCATGCGCCATTGGCCGCAGTGGCTGCGCCGGCCGACGTCGCATTGGAACCCCTGGATGAGCGCGCCTGCGAGCTGGTGGTGTTCACCTCCGGCAGCACCGGCGAGCCCAGTGCGATCAGCAAACGGCTGGATCAGCTTGCGCGCGAAGTAGACGCCTTGCAGGCCGCCTTTGGCGCCGAGCTGGAAGGTGCCCAGGTTCACGGCACGGTCTCGCATCAGCATATCTACGGGCTGTTGTTCCGGGTGCTGTGGCCACTGGCCGCGGGACGCGCGATCCAGCCGCGCCGTTTCTTCCATGAAGACCTGATCAAGGTGCTCGGTGCTGCTGACAGCGTGCTGGTGGCAACACCAGCGCATCTGAAACGGCTGCCCGAGCAATTGGATTGGGCCGCGCTGCACGGGCGTCTGCGTGCCGTGTTTTCCTCCGGTGGCCCGTTGCCAGCCGATGCTGCACCACAGGTGCGGCAATTGTTGGGCGTTGCGCCCACCGAGGTTTACGGCAGCAGCGAAACCGGCGGTGTCGCCTGGCGTCGCTGGCACGATGCAGCGCCGACCTGGCAACCGTTGCCGGGCGTGCAGTGGCGGATCGAAGACGGCTGTCTGATGGTGGCCTCGGCGCATCTGCCGACGACGGATTGGTGGCAGACCCAGGATCGCGTCGAAGCCTTGGCCGAGGGTCGCTTCCGCCTGCTCGGCCGTGCCGACCGCATCGTCAAGATCGAAGAACGGCGGGTATCGCTGGATGCACTGGAGCGCGCGCTGCGCGCCGACCCGCAGGTCGAGGATGTGCGGGTACTGGTACTGGCGGGTGCGCGTGAACAACTCGCTGCGGTGGTGGTGCCGACGGATGCCGCGCTGATTGCGGCTGACGATGTTGCCCGCCGCGCATTCCAGCAGCATCTGGCAACGGTATTGGCGCACAGTCATGATGCGGTGACACGTCCGCGCCGCTGGCGCCTGCTCAGTGCCTTGCCGCTCAATGCACAGGGCAAGGTCACGCACGCCGCCTTGGCCGCGCTGTTCCAGCCACTGATGCCGACGCCGCGTTGGCTCCAGCGTTCGCCCAGCAACGCTGTTGCCGAGTTGGTGTTGGACCCGGCATTGCGGGTGTTCGAAGGACACTTTCCGCAGGCGCGGATTCTGCCCGGGGTCGCCCAGCTGGATTGGGCCATCCGTTATGGTCGGCAGGTATTCGACATGCCGCCGCGCTTCGAGCGCATGGATGCGGTCAAATTCCAGCATGTAGCGCGGCCGGGACAACTGCTGTCGTTGCAGTTGGACTGGGATGCCGCGCGCGGTGTGCTGGGCTTCCGCTACAGCTCCGAGCATGGCGTGCATGCCAGCGGCAAGGTGGTATTTGCCGATGCGTGATGCACTGCAGGCCAAGGGCGCCTACGCGGCGCTGGTGGTGATTCCCGTATACGACCACGAGCAGGCGATAGCCGCGGTGGTTGCTGGCGTGCGCGCTGCTGGCCTGCCGTGCCTGCTCGTGGACGACGGTTCGCACCTGGCCTGCGCGCAGGTACTGCGTGCGCTGGCGGAGCAGGCCGACGTTGATCTGCTGCGGCTGGAACAGAACCAGGGCAAGGGCGGTGCGATGCTGGCCGGCTTTGCCGAGGCGGCGCGGCGTGGCTACAGCCACGTGGTGCAGATCGATGCGGATGGTCAGCACGACACCGGCGATCTGCCGCGCTTCGTGGCTTTGTCGCAAGCGCAACCACAGGCGGTGATCTGCGGTGTGCCGGTCTACGACGAGAGTGTGCCCAAGGCGCGTCTGTACGGGCGCTATCTCACCCATGTGTGGGTGTGGATCAATACCTTGTCGCTGCATCTGCGCGATTCGATGTGCGGCTTCCGGGTCTATCCGTTGCCGCCGGTAGTACGGCTTGCTGCCGAAGAAACCATCGGCAGGCGCATGGACTTCGACAGTGAGATCCTGGTGCGCCTGTTCTGGCGGCAGCTGCCGGTGATCCATCTGCCCACCCGCGTTACCTATCCTTCCGATGGTGTGTCGCACTTCGATGTGTGGCGCGACAACCTGCGCATCAGCCGCATGCATACGCGGCTTTTTTTCGGCATGGTGTGGCGCAGCCCGCGCCTGCTTTGGTGGCGGCTGCAGGGGGCGCGGTAATGGCCGCCAACAACACCCCGCACTGGGCCGATATCGGCGAGTCCACTTCGGTGGCAGGCGTGCTGTTCCTGTGCTGGGTGCATCGTTGGTTCGGGCGCTGGCCATTCCGAGCATGCGTTTGGCCGGTGGTGCTCTGTCACTGGCTGGGCAATGGGGTAGGCCGGCGTGCGTCGATGCAGTACCTGCAGCGGCTGCAGGCACATACCGGCGCGCTCGGGCGGGCGCCGCGTCGGCGCGACAGCCTCCGCCATTTTTTCAGCTTCGCTGATACCTTGCTCGACAAGATGCTTGGCCTGGGTGGGCGCTACCCGGCCGAGCGCATCCAGCTGCAGCGCGATCTGATGCTGGACAGGATTGCCCGTCGCGAAGGCGGCCTGCTGCTCACCGCGCATATCGGCTGCCTGGAGCTGTGCCAGGTATTGGCCGAGCAGGTGCCGGGCTTCCGCATCACCGTGCTGGTGCATACCGCGCACGCACAACGCTTCAACCGCCTGCTGCAGCGGCTGGATCCGCTCGCCCAGGTGGAGTTGATGCAGGTGACTTCGATGGGCCCGGACACCGCACTGGAACTGAGCCGCCGCGTCGCCGAAGGTGGCTTTGTCGCCATCGTCGGTGATCGCGTGCCGGTGCAGGGCGGCCGCACGGTGATGGCGGACTTCCTTGGTCACCGCGCGCCGTTCCCGATCGGTGCGTATGCACTGGCGGCGGCGCTGGGCTGCCCGGTCTACACCATGGCCTGCCTGCATCAAGGCCAGGGCTACCGCGTGGTATTCGAACATTTCAGTGATCGCATCGTGTTGCCGCGTGGCTCGCGTGATGTGGCGCTGGCCGGCCAGGCGCAGGCATTTGCCTGTTGGCTGGAGCGGCAACTCATCCAGTCCCCGATGGACTGGTTCAACTTTTTCCCCTTCTGGGACCAAGCCCCCCATGCAGAATAAGCAAGCTCCCGCGTGCCGCTTCGGCGACGCACCGTTGACCATCGAAGACGTGGTCGCACTGGCGCTGCGCAGGCGCGCCGCGCTGCTCAGTGACGAGGCCGGTTTCCGAGGGCGCATCCAGCAGGGGGCGGACTTTCTGGATCGTCTGCTGCGCGAGGACGGTGTCGTCTATGGTGTGACCACCGGCTATGGCGACTCCTGCACGGTCAATATTCCGCCGGCGCTGGTCGCTGAACTGCCGCACCATCTGTACACCTATCACGGCTGTGGCCTGGGCCGTTATCTGGACCCGGTGGAAACGCGCGCGGTCCTGGCTGCGCGGCTTGCCTCGTTGGTGCGCAGCATGTCCGGCGTCAGTCTGCCGCTGCTGGAAGGGCTGACCAGCCTGCTGCAGCACGACGTGCTGCCGATGATTCCGGCCGAAGGTTCGGTCGGCGCCAGTGGCGACCTGACCCCGCTCTCGTATGTGGCGGCGGTGCTGTGTGGTGAGCGCGAGGTGTTCTACCAGGGGCGCGTGCAGGCCGCGGCCGACGCATTGGCCGATATCGGCATGACGCCGTTGCGGCTGCGCCCCAAGGAAGGTCTGGCGATCATGAACGGCACAGCAGTGATGACCGGCCTGGCCTGCCTGGCCTGGCAGCGCGCCGACTACCTGTCGCGCCTGGCTACACGTCTGACCGCGTTCAATGTGTTGGCCAGTGACGGCAATGCGCATCACTTCGATGAAACCCTGTTTGCCGCCAAGCCGCATCCGGGGCAGATGCGCATCGCCGCGCGCCTGCGCGAGGACCTGCACAGCGAACGCCCGCCGCGCAATGCCGAGCGCCTGCAGGACCGCTACTCGTTGCGTTGCGCACCGCACGTGATCGGCGTGCTGGAAGACACGCTGCCGTTCCTGCGCCAGCTGATCGAAACCGAGCTGAACAGTGCCAACGACAATCCGCTGATCGATGCCGAAGGCGAGCGCATCCTGCACGGCGGCCACTTCTACGGCGGCCACATCGCGCTGGCGATGGATACGCTGAAGAACACCGTCGCCAATCTCGCCGACCTGCTCGACCGACAGCTCGCGCTGCTGGTGGACGCACGCTACAACCACGGCCTGCCGGCGAACCTGTCTGCCGCCACTGGCCCGCGTGCGGCCATCAACCATGGCCTGAAGGCGCTGCAGATCAGCGTCTCGGCCTGGACCGCCGAAGCGCTCAAGCAGACCATGCCGGCCTCGGTGTTCTCGCGTTCCACCGAATGCCACAACCAGGACAAGGTCAGCATGGGCACCATCGCCGCACGCGACTGCCTGCGCGTGATCGAGCTGACTGAACAGGTGGTGGCGGCGATGTTGATCGCAGCGCGCCAGGGCCTGGCCCTGCGCGAAAGGGTTGGCATGAACGCGCAGCTGCATGGCAGTCTGGCCGATATGTATGGCGACCTGGGGCAGCGCATCGCCCTGGTCGAAGAAGACCGCGCGCTGGATGGCGAACTGCGGAAACTGCTGGAGGAGATCCGCGCGCAGCGTTGGGAGTTGTATGTCGACCGTTGAACTTGTGGCCGAGATCGAGCTGTCACCGGCCTTCCATGATTGCGATCCAATGCATGTGGTCTGGCACGGCAATTACTTCAAGTATTTCGAGATCGCGCGCTGTGCGTTGTTGCAACGCTACGACTACGACTACCCGCAAATGCTGGAATCCGGCTATCTGTGGCCGGTGGTGGATGCACGGGTCAAGTACATCCGTCCGCTGCTGTACCAGCAGGCCTTGCGGGTGCGTGCGCAGATCAGCGAGTGGGAGAACCGCTTGAAGATCGATTATCAGATCCATGATGCCGCTGATGGGCAACTGCTGACCCGTGCCCACACCATCCAGGTGGCGGTGGACGCTGCCAGCAAGGAAATGCTGTACCAAAGCCCGCCGGTACTGTGGGAGCGTCTGGGAGTGCCGGCACCATGATCAGGGGTCTGTCGATGTATCCACGTATTGCCTTGTGCGCATTGCTGCTGATGCTCGCGCCGATCAGCCATGCCGCCGATGCGGCGGTGGACGCGATCACCCAGTCGGTGGCGCGGCCGGATGTACTGCGTGGCCAGTTCACCCAGGACAAGCAGGTCAGCGGCTTCAAGAATCCGCTGCGCTCGCAGGGGCAGTTCGTGGTGGCGCGCCAGCACGGCGTGATCTGGACCACGCAGCGTCCGTTCCCGTCGGAAGTCGTGGTCACCGCAGATCGCATCCTCAGCCGTCAGCGTGATGGGACCAACCGGGTGGAACTGGATGCGCGTCAGCAGCCAGCAATGCGCTCGGTCAACGCGATCATGTTCGCGCTGATGAGTGGCGACGTGCAGGCCTTGTCCAGCCAGTTCAACATCAAGGCACAGCGCGAAGGCCAAGGCTGGCGGCTGCAGTTGACGCCGAAGTCGACGATGTTGGCCAAGGCCTTCCAGTCGCTGTCCTTGCAGGGTGACCGCTACGTGCGCCAGGTGGAGATCATCGAGGCCAACCAGGACCGCACCCTGATCCAGTTCAGCGCATTGACCGAGGCTCCGGCCGCGCTCAGTGCCGATGAGGCACGCCGTTTTGACTGAACCGCACGTGGCAGCATCCGAGCGCCTGCGGCGATGGTGGCATTGGCTGGGCTTGGCCTGGCTGCTGTTGCTGATTGGTCTTGGCGTACAGCAATGGCAGCTGTGGAGCACGCAATCGCGCATTGATACCGACATCCTGGCGTTGCTGCCGCAGGATGCGCACGACCGTTTATTGTCTGACGTCACCCGCCGCATCGCCGATGGCAGTGCGCGGCAGGTGGTGGTGTTGCTGGGTAGCGCGGACAGTGAAGCGACCAAGCGCGCACAGGACGCATTTGCCGGCAGCATGGCCAATGACGTCGACACCGCTTTGCTGCAGCCCAGCGGCTCGATTGAAGGCTGGTTCGAGCAGGCGCGCGACTTCTACGCGCCTTGGCGCGACCGCCTGCTCACCGCCGAGCAGCGCCAGCAATTGCAGCAGGCCGATCCCGCGGTGCTGGGCGAACAGGCATTGGCCAGCCTGTACGGGCCGATGGGCGCGCCGCGCCTGACCGAATGGCGGCAGGACCCGCTGTCGCTGTGGCCGCAATGGTGGCAGCAGCAGGCGCGCGCCTCCGGCTTGCAGCTGGGCGAAGACGGCCTGCTCGAAGCCGAAGGCCGGCATTGGGCCGTGCTGCAGTTTGAAACCCGCGACTCGGCCTTCCAGCTCGATGGCGAGCGCCATCTTGATGCACTGCTGACACGTGCCGGCGCCGCCGCACGTAGCGCAGCGCCGGATCTGGAAATCCTGCACGCCGGCGTGCCCTTGCATGCCGAGGCCGCGGCATCACAGGCCAACCGCGAGATCAACACCATTGGCTGGGGATCGTTGGCCGCGGTGTTGCTGCTGGTGTGGTTGGCGTTCCGCTCCTTGCGGCCGATCCTGCTGGTCGCCGCCTCGCTGCTGATTGGTTGCGGCGTGGCCCTGGCGGTCACCGTGCTGGTATTCGGAAAGGTGCATGTGCTGACCCTGGTGTTCGGCGCATCGCTGGTGGGCGTGGCCGAGGATTACGGCATCCACTGGTTTGCCTCGCGCCAGGCCGAGCCGGCCGAACGCCGTTGGAAGCTGCTGCGGCATCTGCTGCCTGGCCTGTGCCTGGCCTTGCTGACCAGCGCGCTGGCCTATGTGGCATTGGGGCTGGCGCCGTTCCCGGGCCTGCGGCAGATGGCGGTGTTCTCGGTGGTGGGGCTGACCGCAGCGTTCGCCACGGTGATCTTCTGGTTCCCGTATCTGGACGGTGGTCAGATCGCGCCCACCCGCTTCTCGCAATGGCTGGGTAACACGCTGGAGCGCTGGCCGCGCCTGCAGAACGGTCGGCAGATGCTGCTGGTGACGCTCGCGGTGGTGTTGCTGTCGGGCATCGGCATTGCGCGCCTGCAGACCGACGATGACCTGCGCAGCCTGCAGTCCTCGCCGCCACAGCTGATGGCCGAGCAGATCCGCCTCAGTCAGCTGCTGGGCATGCCCAGTCCGGCCCAGTTCTATCTGGTGCAGGGTGCCGACGCGGCGCAGCTGCTGCAGCGCGAAGAAGCGTTGACCGCAAAGCTGCGCGCATTGGCCGACAGTGGAAAGATCGGCGGCTACCGCGCGATCAGTGATTGGCTGCCGTCGCCGGCACGCCAGCAGGCCGACGCGGCGCTGACCGGTGCTGCCGAACCGCAGGTGCTGGCAATGGTCGCGGAGGCGGTTGGCGAGCCTTTGGCGCGGCCTGCATTCTCGTCGGTACCGTTGACCGCCGAAGCCTTCCTGGCCTCGCCGGCGTCGCAGCCGTTCCGTCACCTGTGGGTTGGCCAGTTGGGTGAGCAGGTGGCCAGCGTGGTGATGGTGGATGATCTATCGCGTGCCGATGCGCTGACCACCTTGGGCGATGCCGCCAAGGGCCTGGACGGCGTGCGCTGGGTCGATCGCACTGCCGACTTCTCACGCTTGCTTGGCCATTACCGCAAGCTGATGGGTGGCATGTTGCTGGTCGGCATCGCACTGGTATTCGGCGCGTTGCTGCTGCGCTACAAGCGCAATGCGTGGCGGGTATTCGCGCCGACCTTGTTGGCGGGCGTGTTGACCCTGGGCCTGCTGGGCCTGTTCGGGCAGCCGCTGCAGCTGTTCAACATGCTGGCGCTGATGCTGCTGCTGGGCATGGGCATCGACTACGGCATCTTCCTGGTTGAGCACCGCGGCGATGCCAGTGCATGGCTGGCGGTATGCGTGGGCGCGGCCAGTACCTGGTTGTCATTCGGTTTGCTGGGCTTGTCGGCGACGCCGGCGTTGCGTGCATTTGGTTTGACCCTGTTGTTCGGCATTGGCCTGGTCTGGCTGATCTCGCCGCTGTTCCGGCCGCCGCCGCATGCACCTGCGGCAGATTGATCTTCAACGTGTAACTGGACTCTCAAGGACGCATCGATGGCACCCAACGTGGAACGTACTGAAATCCTGATCATCGGCGCCGGCCCGGCCGGTTCGGTGGCTGCGGCGATGCTGCGCAAGCAGGGCCGCCAGGTGTTGATGATCGAGCGCCAGCAGTTCCCGCGCTTCTCCATCGGCGAGAGTCTGCTGCCGCAAAGCATGGAATACATCGAGGCGGCAGGACTGCTGCAGGACGTGGTGGAAGCTGGCTTCCAGTACAAGAACGGCGCGGCCTTCGTGCACGGCGAGGCGCGTACTGCGTTCGATTTTCGCAACAAGTTCTCGCCGGGTTGGGGCACCACGTACCAGGTGCAGCGCGCCGACTTCGACAATGTGCTGGCACGTGGCGCCGAGCGCATGGGCACCACTCTTCGGTTCGGCGATGAAGTGCTGGCAGTGGAACCGGGCGAGCAGCCGGCGGTGACCGTGCGCCGCCCGGATGGCAGCGAGTACCGCATCGAGGCCGACTTCATTCTGGATGCCTCGGGTTTTGCACGTTTGTTGCCGCGTCTGCTGCAGCTGGAGTCACCGTCCAACTTCCCGGTGCGCGGTGCGATCTTCTGCCACGTGCGTGATCACATCCCGGTGGATGCGGACTTCGACCGCAACAAGATCCTGATCACCACCCATCCCGAGCATATCGACGTCTGGTATTGGACGATTCCGTTCTCCAACGGCTGTTGCTCGCTGGGCGTGGTGGCCGAGCCCTCGTTCTTCGAGCGCTACGAGGGCGAAGACCTGCAGAAACTGCAGGCCATTGTCAGCGAAGACCCCAACCTGAGCCGGCTGCTGGTCAACGCCGAATGGGCGGTGCTGCCGGTACGTCGCATCACCGGCTATTCGGCCAATGTCAGCTCGCTGCATGGCCCGGGCTATGCCTTGCTGGGCAATGCCGGCGAATTCCTCGATCCGGTGTTTTCCTCCGGCGTCACCATCGCCTTCAAGTCGGCGCAGCTGGCCAGTGAGTGCCTTGCGCGCCGCTATGCTGGTGAAAGCGTGGACTGGGAAGCCGAGTTCTCGGTACCGCTGCGTGCAGGCGTCAAGACCTTCCGCCGCTTCGTCGAGGCGTGGTATCAGGGTGGCTTCCAGAAGATCATCTACCACCCCGATCAGCAGCCAGAGATCCGCGCCATGATCTGTTCGATTCTGGCCGGCTATGCCTGGGATACCAAAAATCCCTACGTGGCCGATGAGAGTGGGCGACGCATGCGCGTGCTGGAGGAACTGTGCGGCGCCTGATCACCAGTCTCGTCGCTTGCCTGTTGCTGGTCGCGTGCGCGGGCCGCATGCCCAAGCCCCTGGTTGAGCTGCCGACGCTGCGCTTGTCGCCAGCCAGTCTGCCGGCGCCGTTGGCGCTGCAGCAGCAGCTGCAGTTCCGCTTTGGCAGCCACGAGCGCGAGCTCGATGCGCTGTTGGAGGCCGACGCCCAGCAGCTGCAGCTTGCCGTGCAGGCGATGGGCCGCACCGGCGTGCGGCTGCGCTGGGACGGCGAACACCTGCAGCAGGAGCGCGCGCCATGGCTTCCGCCGCAGGTACGTGCCGAGCGCGTGCTGGATGACCTGCAGTTCGCGCTATGGCCGACCGCGGCGATTGCCGCGGCATTGCCCAGTGGCTGGTCGGTGGAGGATGACGGTGTGCGTCGACAACTGCGCCAGGGCGACACGACCTGGCTGGAGTTGCAGCGTGGTGCCGATGGCACGCTGCTGCTGGACAATCGTGCCGAAGGCTATTCGTTGCAGATCCATTCGATAGACATGCAGGTGCAGCAACCATGAGTGCGGTGTATTTGAACGAGCTGGGTGTGATCTGCGCATTGGGCGCGGATCGGGCACAGATCGCGCAGGCCTTGTTCCAGCCGCAGCTGGCTGGCTCGACGCTGAGCGATACGGTGGTTCCCGGGCGTTCGCTGGTGGTGGGCGCGGTGCAGTCAGCGCTGCCGTCGTTGCAGGACCTGCCGGTGGCGCTGCATGGGCGCAACAATGCGCTGTTGTTGGCCGCCCTGCAGCAGATCGAGCCGGCCGCACGCGCGGCAATTGCCCGTTACGGCAGTGAGCGGGTGGCGGTGGTGATGGGCACCAGCACCTCGGGCATCGGTGAATCCGAAGAAGCGCTGGCTACGTACTACGCCAGTGGTGAGTGGCCGCCGCAGTTTGATTACGCGCAGCAGGAGATGGGCACGGCGGCGCGCTTCGTGCGCAGCTACCTGGGCATCGATGGCCCGGCATGGGTGCTGTCCACGGCCTGCTCGTCCAGTGCCAAGGCCTTGATGTCGGCGGCGCGGTTGCTGCGTAGCGGCGTTGTGGATGCGGTGATTGCTGGCGGCGCGGACTCGCTGTGTCGCTTCACCGTTGCCGGTTTCAGCGCATTGGAGTCGGTGTCGGCGCCGCGTTGCAATCCGTTCTCGCGCAATCGCTGCGGCATCAATATCGGCGAAGGTGCGGGGGTGTTCCTGATGACCCGCGAGCCGGGACCGGTGCAGCTGTCGGGTTGGGGGGAAACCTCCGATGCGCACCATATGTCGGCACCGGATCCGAGCGGGCAGGGCGCAGCCCTGGCGATGCGCCAGGCCTTGCAGCGTGCCGGCTGGGAAGCGGATTCGGTCGATTACATCAACCTGCATGGCACCGCGACCCAGCACAACGATGCGATGGAAAGCGTGGCGGTGGCCGATACCTTCGGCCTGGACGTGCCATGCAGCTCCACCAAGCCGCTCACCGGGCATACGCTGGGTGCGTCGGGGGTGATTGAAGCCGCATTGTGCTGGATCACCCTGGCTGAGAATCCCGCGCAGCAGCTGCCGCCGCATTGGTGGGACGGTGAAGCCGATGACGCGCTGCCAGCGCTTGCTCTGGTGGTGCCAGGCATGCGCGCAGCGACGCCGCCGCAGCGGGTGCTGAGCAGCTCGTTTGCGTTCGGCGGCAGCAATGCCGTGCTGGCCATGGAGAAAGCTGCACATGGCTGAGTGCTACGCCATCGAGGAGGTAGTGCCGCACCGCGACGGCATGTGCCTGTTGGACCGCGTGTTGCGCTGGGATGATGAAACCATCCAGGCCGAGCTGGTGGTGCCGTACGAAGGCCTGTTTGTCGAAGACGGCGGGGTGCCGGCCTGGGTGGGCATCGAGTACATGGCGCAGGCCATCGCGGCCTGGGCGGGCTGCCGCGCGCGCCGCGCCGGGCGCGAGCCGAACATCGGTTTCCTGCTGGGCAGCCGGCGTTACACCAGCACACGCGATGTCTTCCCCAGCGGTACCCGCCTGCGCATTGATGCGCGCTGCGAGCTGCTGGCGGACAATGGGCTGGGGATGTTTGCCTGCAGCTTGCAGGCAGGCGATGAACAATGGGCCGTGGCCAATGTGTCGGTGTTCGAGCCGGCCGATGCGATGGCGTATCTGGAGAGTGGAGAGGCATGACAGAGAATCTGAGCGTACTGGTCACCGGGGCCAGTCGTGGTATCGGCCGGGCGATTGCGCTGCGTATCGCGCGCGATGGCTTTGCCGTGGTGGTGCATTGCCGCAGCCGTATCGAGGAGGCGCAGGCGGTGGTCGCGCAGATCCAGGCGGCAGGCGGACAGGCGCGCGTGTTGGCGTTCGATGTTGCTGACCGCGCTGCGGCGCGTGCGGCATTGGAGGCCGATGTGCAGCAGCACGGTGCCTATTACGGCGTGGTGTGCAATGCCGGCATTGCCCGCGATGGCGCCTTCCCGGCGCTGAGCGAGGATGATTGGGACCAGGTCATCCACACCAATCTGGACGGCTTCTACAACGTGCTGCATCCGCTGATCATGCCGATGGTGCGGCGGCGCAAGCCGGGCCGGATCGTCACCTTGTCGTCGGTGTCGGGCGTGGCCGGTAACCGCGGTCAGGTCAATTACAGTGCATCCAAGGCCGGCATCATCGGTGCTACCAAGGCATTGGCACTGGAACTGGCCAGCCGAGGCATCACCGTCAACTGTGTCGCGCCTGGGCTGATCGAAACCGAGATGCTCAACGAAGAAGTGGTTGAGCATGCATTGAAGTTGATTCCTGCCGGGCGCGTCGGCAAGCCGGACGAAGTGGCGGCCACGGTTGCGTTTCTATTGTCCGAGCCGGCTGCGTACATCACCCGGCAGGTGATTTCGGTCAACGGAGGAATGGTCTGATGGCGTACCAGGATCGTCGTGTGGTGGTCACCGGTGCGGCCGCACTGAGTCCGTTGGGCCACGACTGGCCCAGCATCCGTGCGCATCTTGGCTCCTACCGCAATGCGGTGCAGCCGATGCCGCAGTGGGATATCTATGCAGGGCTGAACACCAAGCTGGCTGCACCGGCACAGCCGTTCGAGCTGCCGTCCAACTACAACCGCAAGACCACCCGTTCGATGGGGCGGGTGGCGGTGATGGCGGTGCGGGCCACTGAAATGGCGCTGGAGCAGGCTGGCCTGCTTGGCCACCCGGTGCTGCGCAGCGGCATGGCCGGCGTTGCCTACGGTTCCTCGTCCGGCTGCCACGATGCGACCGGTGAGTTCGGACGCATGCTGCATGAGCTGACCACCGAAGGCATCAGTGCAACGACCTACCTGAAGATGATGAGCCATACCGCGCCAGTCAATATCGGCGTGTTCTTCGGATTGTGCGGCCGCGTCTACACCACCTCCAGCGCCTGTACCTCGGGCAGCCAGGGCGTCGGTTCGGCCTATGAGGCAATCCGTTCGGGCAAGCAGACGGTGATGCTGGGTGGTGGCTCCGAGCAGTTGGATGCGACTGCGGCAGCGGTGTTCGATACCTTGTTTGCCACCAGCGTACGCAACGATGCGCCGCAGACCACGCCCAGTCCGTTCGACGCGCACCGCGATGGCCTGGTGCTGGGCGAGGGTGCCTGCACCCTGGTGCTGGAGGAACTGGAGCACGCACAGGCGCGCGGTGCCAACATCCTGGCCGAGGTGGTGGGCTACGGCACCAACAGCGATGGCCAGCACGTCACCCAGCCCAGCGCAGGCACCATGGCCCAGGCCATGCGCCTGGCGCTGCAGGATGCCGGCCTGGACGCGGCGCAGATTGGCTACGTCAATGCCCACGGCACCGCCACCGACCATGGTGATATCGCCGAAACCCAGGCCACCGCACAGGTGTTCGGCAACACGCTGCCGATCAGCTCGCTGAAGAGCTATGTCGGCCACATGCTCGGTGCCTGCGGCGCGTTCGAAGCCTGGTTGACCATGGAAATGATGCGCGAAGGTTGGTTCGCACCGACCTTGAACCTGAGCGAGATCGACCCGCGCTGCGGTGAGCTGGATTACATCGCCGGTGAAGGCCGCCTGCTGCAGACCGAATATGTAATGAGCAACAACTTCGCATTTGGCGGCATCAATACATCGTTGATTTTCCGTCGCTGGCAGGCTTGACCCAGTTACCACCACACTCAAAGGAAAGAGATATGCGTCGTTTCAGCCTCATCGTCACGGCCACGTTGCTGGTTTTTTCGGGCAGCGCTTTTGCACGCGACACCCGCGTGGAACAGCCGCTGGCAGATCTGCTCAGCTCGCAGGAGGCACGGGATGTCGGTATCGATGGCAGCGTGCGCTTCTATCTGGCGGGCCAGCCGGTGACGGTGCTGGAGCGCCTGGGCGAGGATGTAAGCAACCGCAAGACCAACGCCGCCAACAAGAGCGATGAGAAAGCCTGTCGCTGGGTTGCGTTGTCGACGTTGCTGGCATTGCAGGATGGCGCAAAGGCGCGAGGTGCCAATGCCGTGGTCGATATCGTCAGCTTCTACAAGAGCAACGAGTTCCGCAGCGCCACCAACTATGAGTGCTACGCCGGCGCCATCCTGGCGGGCGTCGCATTGAAGGGCACCTACGCCAAGGTGCCCTGAGGGTTTCCAGGGCGGTGGCGGTCGACCGCTGCCGCCAGCTGGGCCGGGGTGCCTATCCTCAGCTTGATCGTTGGCCTGAACCTTCCAGGCTGTGGATCACAGCTGCGCAAACCCGTAGCAGCGGCCAGCTGCAGGAGCACGCCACTGTCCCCGTGCAGATATCGCCTTTGACTGGGCCGCGCTGGTCGCGTGTTCTCCAGGGGCTCTGCCGGTGATGCGGCTGCGCCCGGCGGTTCGATCGCGCATTCAGCACGGCGCTGCGGCGCCGGCAATCTGTCGCCGGTGGATCCGGCGATCTGCGGATACAGGACGCTCTCAACAGAATCTTGATGTGGATGAACGTATAAAAGGCCGAGAACAACCTTGATCGTTGGCTGCGCGCCTTTCAACAGCGCCAGATTTCCGACACAATCTCTGACTCCCGATGCAGGGCAAAGCCCGCTGGCATGCAAGCTTACGTCTATAAAAGCCAACGCAAGCAGGACACCTACGTGTACCTCGCCAAGCGTGATGATTTCGAAGTGATCCCGGCCGTGCTGGGCAACACCTTGGCCCCTTATACCTTCGTGCTGGAGGTAGCGCTGACCCCGGAACGCCGTCTGGCCCAGGCCGACGTCGCGCTGGTGCGCGCCAACCTGGCCGAGCGTGGTTTTCACCTGCAGGCACCGCCGTTGCCGTTGGCACCGGTGAAGATCGCCCGCATCGACGGTCGCGATGACTGAAGCATTGCGTAGCCGCGTAGTTGCCGCCGCGCTGGGCCTGGGGGTGTTGCTGACCCTGGCCACGGCGTTCGGTGGCGTGGCCGCGGCTGTGTGTGGCGTGCTGGCCCAGCCCGCCTTCGCCCTGGCGGTGTCATGGTGGCGGCGTACCCGCAGCGTGACGCCGTCGCTGGCCGTACTCAAACGTGAGCTGCCAGGCCTGTTGGGGCTTTGGGCCGGCGGTGCGGCGGTGGTTGCGGTATTGGTGTCCTGGCCGTTGGCGGCGCTGCATGACAGCGGCAGCCTGGCGGCGGTGTTGGCACTGAGCATCGCGGTCAGCGTGGCATTGTTGGCGTTGTGGCGTACCTGGCCGCTATGGCAGGCGATGGAGCGCGAGGACAGCTCGCTGCGCACGCAATGGCAGGCCCTGAGCGGGCGAAATCTTGATTCATGGCACGGTCTGGGCGCGGCAGCGGTGGTGTTGCTGTTGTGCGCGGCCATCGTCGCTGCGGCCTGGCCGGGTCTGGTTGGCGGTGCCTTGCGTTGGCCGTTGGCCATTGCCACCGCGGTCGCCGCACCGTTGCTGCATCACCTGCTGCAGTCGATGCGCAGTGCGCCGGTTGCCGTTGCTGGCAAGGCTGGCGAGGCACAGCAACCCGCCTTCGACCCGTTTGCCGAAGCGCTGGCCGAGCCGGCACCGCTGGAGCCCATCGCCCAGCACGAGCTGGTACCGCAGCTGTATGACGCTGCCCGCGGCGGCCGCATCGATCGCGCCCTGCAGCTGTTGGACGCCGGTGCCGATCCGCATGCGCCGGCCCCGGTCGGGTCGCGTGACCAGCGCAGCCTGGCGGTGTTGGCGGCAGTGCTGCCGGATCTGCGCCTGCTGCGTGCGCTGATCAGCCGTGGCGTCGACGTCAACCAGGCGCACAAAGGCATGACCCCGTTGCTGGCGGCTACCCGCGACAGCTGGCACGGTCGCCCGGAAGCGGTGATGACCCTGCTGGCCAACGGTGCCGATCCGCGTACGCCCGATGCCGATGGCAATACGCCGCTGCACCATGCCGCGCGCAGTTCCGATCCGGGCGTCGCGGCGCTACTGCGCGATGCCGCTGCCGAGATCGATGCCCTCAACAATGATGGCCACAGCCCGCTGGCGGTGGCCTGCCAGGCCGGCAACTGGCGGCTTGGCAAGTTCCTGCTGGAGCGCGGCGCCAAGGTCGAACCGACCGATGGTGTGCCGGTGCTGGTGCAGGCGGCAGCTACCGATGACGATGACCCGGCCGGCGTGCAGCTGCTGCTCAAGCACAAGGCGCGGCTGGATGCGCGCGACCGTCAGCGCCGCAGCGCCCTGCACGAAGCCGCATTGGCCGGCCACGTGGATATCGTTGAAACCCTGCTCAATGCCGGTGCCAACGTGGAGCCGCGTGATGCCGCCGGGCGCACGCCGTGGCTGGACGCCGCCTCGCAGGGCAACGCCGCAGTGCTGGAGCGCCTGTTGGCGCACAAGCCTGACGTGCATGCCGTCGATGGCGAAGGCAGCAACGCCTTGTTGCTGGCCAGCCGCGCCGAACACGTATCGGCGGCGCTGATCCGCCGCCTGCTGGACCTGGGCATTGCCGCCGATGTGGTCGGCAGCGATGGCCGTCGTGCCATCGAGCACGCGGCCTCGGCCGGGCGTTGGAGCATCGTCTCGTTGCTCGACCCGAGCTATCCGCTGCCGGCCGCTGTCAGTGATGCAGCCGCCAGCAATGCCGAGGGCGCTGATGGCGACGCAGTGCCGGTACTCAACGACCGCGCGCCACTGGCCTTGCTGCGCGAGGCGCTGGTATTCGGCAACGTCGATGGCATGGCGCCTTTGGCCAAACTGTGTGCGGCCGATGAACTGGGTGGCCTGCTGCACGATCCGGAGCTGGCTTTGCAGCCGCGCGTGGTCGATTGGCTGCTGGCGCACGATGCCGCGCCGGAAATGCTCGACGCCTGCGGCGATACACCGATGTTCGCGCTGCTGTCGCGTGGCGTCGATGCGATCCCGACCCTGCAGGTATTGCTGCAGCGTGGCGTGTCGCCCGCCGGCCGCGGTGGCTTGACCCGCTTCCTCGCCGCCTGCGCGCAGCACGACCACGGCGCGCGCAGCACCGAACAATTCGCGTTGGAGCTGCTGGAGCGTGGTGCCGACCCGTTCGCCGCTTCACCGGCCGGTGATCCAGCGTTGTCGCTGGCGGTACGCCTGGGCTGGCTGAAGCTGCAGCAGTATCTGCTGCTCAATGGCGTCGACCGCGAGGCGCGCGACAGCCACGGTATGACCGCACTGCATCTGGCTACCGCCCTGGCACGCGAATCCGCGCTCAAGCAGCTGGTGCTGCAGGGTGCATCGCCGGATGCACGGGCCGCTGATGGGCAGACACCGTTGGGCGTTGCGCTGTCCAGCGGTCGTCGCGACCTGGCCGATCTGCTGGACTGGCGTGGCTGGCAGCTGCCGCTGCGCGCGCTGCGTGATGCCGACGTCGCCTCGGCGGCGATGGCCGGCGATGCCGATGCGGTACGTCGCCTGCTCAATCTTGGGTTTGCCGTCGATGCCGTGGATGCGCAGGGCTGCACCGGCCTGCTGCGTGCCGCTGGCGGCGGCCATGCGGCGGTGGTGGACCTGCTGCTGTCGCGCAGTGCCGACCCGCAGCACGCTGCGGCCAGTGGTGCCACGCCGTTGTCGGCGGCGGTGAGCATGCGCCAGACCACGATCGTGGCTGCACTGCTCAATGCCGGTGCCAAACTCGAACACCGTCTGCCGGGTGGCGTCACCGTATTGATGCTGGCCGCTGCCCTGGGCTTGCCGGATATCGTTGCGCGCTTGCTCACTGCCGGTGCCGACGTGCATGCCGGCGACGACCAGCAGTTGGCGCCCTTGCACTGCGCCGCGCTATACGGTTTCACCTCGCGCGATCGCACCCGCTTGCTGGCCTTGCTGGACACCTTGCTGCTGGCCGGTGCTGAACCGGACCAGTCATCGGCCGGCACGGTAACACCGCTGCTGTTGCTGCTCGGTGCGCGCGCCGAACCGGGCACCGCCTGCGACGAGGCAGTGGTGCTGGCTGCAGTGGATCGCCTGCTCGACGAAGAGGTTTCGCTGGACGTACGCGACCCGCGTGGCTTCGGCCCGTTGCACCTGGCTGCGCTGCATGGCCTGCCGCAACTGGTGCAGCGCCTGCTGCGTGCCGGTGCCGATCCAGAGATGCGTGATGCGATCAACCGCACCCCGCGCGACATCGCCATCATGCGCGGCTTCATCGACGTTGCCGGCGAGTTCGAGCCGGCGGTGCCGGGGGTCTCGTCGATGGCCCGCTTCCTGCGCGATCGCAACTGATTGCTGCAGCACTCATGACAAGGGCGCCCTTCGGCGCCCTTGTCACATCAAGACCAGCTGCAAGACTTACCTGCCCGCGCCCGGCGGTACCCAGATTGCGACACCGGCGGCGCGCTTCTGCTGGGTGGGAATACCGACGCTGAGGCCGCCAGCGGTGTGGCGGCCATAGCTGCCTGCGCCTACCGACATGCCGACCGGCGAGCCGCCAGAGCCCACGCCCATCAGGATCACACCATTGGCGCCGAGTGCGGCGGCCTCGCGCTTGAGTCGGGCGATGGCGGCATCGGTCTGGCCCTGGGTGCCGAAGCCAACCGCGCTGGAGGATTCGAGCTGGGCGATCTCAATCGAACCTGCCGGCGGCGTGGAATAGATCTGCACGCTGGCCGGGTCCACCGGCGCACGGGCCTGGCCCAGCATGACCTTGGAGGTACTGGCGCAGCCGCCTACGGCCAAGGCAACGCCAACTGAAAGTGCGATAGCGAGCGGAAGTTTCATGGTTTCACTCCCCGGTGATCGGTAATTGCGGATGATCCATGGCGCCGGCTGAATCTGTCGAGAACTTCCGGCCAGGGTGAGGGCCTTTTGCTCTGCATGTGTTCCCGGCTATCTTGCAGGCTGTGCCTGATGGAGGAAAGTACATGGGGCTGATCAGCCTGATCTGGGGCATTGTTGCCTTGCTATGGATGATTTTGGCGTTTATTCCGCTGCTGGGCTGGGGTAATTGGTTCCTGATCCCGTTTGCGGCCGTGGGTGCGATCATCGCCGCCATCGGCCTGCTGTTCACCCATGCCAGCAAGCGCGGCCGGGCCAAGACCGGCCTGCTGCTCAATGCCATCGTCATCGTGGTTGGGGTGATACGGCTGAGCATCGGTGGCGGCTTCATCTGAGTTCCAGCCGGGCGCGAGAGGATAGGGTCGGCGGGGTACAGCCGGGGGGCGTAAAATGAGCGGGCTGGCCGGAAGCCTTCCGGCGCTGTAGGCCTGTTGCAGGCGTTTTCCGCTTCCCGATGATCATCCGCCCCCGTCCCACTGGCTGGCAGCTGCTGTACATCCTGCGAGGCTCCATCGTGCCGGCCATCGCCCCCAAGGTGCTGGCGATCGGCGTGCTGGCGGTGCTGGTGGCGGCGTTCAGTCGCAGCTGGCACCCGCTGGGTGGCAGCGGCTTGTCGGTGGTGCCGTTCACCTTGCTCGGGCTGGTGCTGTCGATCTTCCTGAGCTTCCGCAACAACGCCTGCCACGACCGCTGGTGGGAGGGCCGCAAACTGTGGGGACAGCTGGTCATCGAATCACGCAGCTTTGCCCGCGAGGCCGCTGCGTTGCTGGCCGCCGAGCCGCAGCTGCGCGAGCGCAGCACGCATCTGGTGATAGGGTTTGCCAGTGCCCTGGCTGCACGCCTGCGTGGCCGTGATCAGGCTGCTGCCTGTGCAGCGTGGTTGCAGCCGGACCAGAACGAGGTGCTGGCGCGGCGCAATGTTCCCGATGGCGTGCTGAACCAGCTCGCCAGCGAACTGGTCGTGCCGCTGCGCGAAGGCCGTCTGCATCCCTATCTCTATGCCCAGTTCGAAGCGCGCCTGCATGCCATGGCCAGCGTGCAGGCCGGCTGCGAGCGCATCTCTGGCACGCCGCTGCCGTTCGCCTACACCTTGCTGCTGCACCGCTGCGCATGGCTGTTCTGCGTGCTGCTGCCGTTTGGCCTGGCCGGCGCGCTGGGCTGGGCCACGCCGGTGGTGTCGATGCTGCTGGCCTATGCCTTTTTCGGCCTGGACCAGCTGGGCGAGGAAATGGAAGACCCGTTCGGCACCGAACCCAATGACCTGCCGCTGGACGCCATGGTGCGTACCATCGAAATCGATCTGCTCGACGCCTTGGGCCAACGCCCGCTGCCCGAGCCGCTGCAGCCGCAGGGTTACCGGCTGCAGTAATCCCCGTTTTCAGTATCAAGGAGTACCGCGATGATGCACCCCCAGTACCGCCCGCGGCGCATGCGCCACGATGAGTTCTCGCGCCGTCTGATGCGCGAAAACACGCTGACCAGCAACGACCTGATCTGGCCGGTGTTCGTGCATGAACTGGAAGGCCGCGCGGCGGTGGCATCGATGCCGGGCGTGGACCGCATGTCCATTGACGAGCTGCTGCGCGAGGCCGAGCAGGCGCTGGAGCTGGGCGTGCCGGTGATTGACCTGTTCCCGGTGATCGACCCGTCGCGCAAGTCGCTGGACGCGGCCGAAGCCTGGAATCCCGACGGTTTGGCGCAGCGTGCGGTGCGCGCGCTGAAGCAGCGCTTCCCCGAGCTGGGCGTGATGACCGACGTGGCGCTGGACCCGTACACCACGCACGGCCAGGACGGCATCATCGACGACACCGGCTACGTGCTCAACGACATCACCGTCGAAGCGCTGGTCAAGCAGTCGCTGTCGCATGCCGAAGCGGGCGTGGACATCATTTCGCCCTCGGACATGATGGACGGCCGCATCGGCGCCATCCGCACTGCGCTGGATGACGCCCGTCATATCAACGCGCGCATCATGGCCTATTCGGCCAAGTACGCCTCGGCGTTCTATGGCCCGTTCCGCGACGCGGTGGGCAGCTCGGCCAGCCTCGGCAAGGCCGACAAGAAGACTTATCAGATGGACCCGGCCAACAGCGACGAGGCAATGCGCGAGATCGCGTTGGACCTGGACGAAGGCGCCGACATGGTGATGGTCAAGCCGGGCATGCCCTACCTGGACATCGTGCGCCGGGTGAAGACCGAGTTCGGCGTGCCGACCTTCGCGTACCACGTCAGTGGCGAGTACGCGATGTTGAAGGCAGCCGCGGCCAATGGCTGGCTGGATGAGCGCAAGTGCGTGATGGAGACGATGATCGGCTTCAAGCGCGCCGGTGCCGATGGTGTGTTGACCTATTACGCGCCGCAGATCGCGCGCTGGCTGAAGGAGGCTTGAGATGAATGTTCCCGGTCTTGAAGGTTACAACTGGGCGGTGTGGCTGATCGGCGTGCTGCTGTTCGCGGTGGCGATCGGTGTGTTCATCGCCGCCATCGTACGCGCCGGCAAGCGTCCGCCACAGCTGCACTCTGCCGCCGAGCGGCTGCAGCGTGAGGCGGCGCAGGGTGGCGATGTGGATGGCAGGCTGCGTGCGCTGGAGCTGCGCAGGCAGGGCGGGCAGATTGGTGAAGCTGAGTACGAGGCGCTGCGCGCTGCGGTGTTGGCTGGGGCTAAAAGCTAAAAGCTAAAAGCTAAAAGCTAAAAGCTAAAAGCTAAAAGCTAAAAGCTTTAGAGCAGAAGCACCCCTCCCCAACCCTCCCCTTCCGGAGGCGGCGGGGGGGGGGGGCGCGGGGCCCCCCCCCCCGGGCGCCCCGGGGAAGGGGAGGGCTGGGGAGGGGTGAGCTTTTGCTCTTGCCTCACCGCCAAAACCTCACCGACAAGAATCATCCCCATCAACCACCGGCGCCTTCATCCGGTAAAGATCCATGCCGCCGGCCCGGGGTGAGCGCGCCTTGCCGCTGACCACCAGTTCGCCAGGCTTGTTGGCATCAATCACTGCACCACGCGTATCGCCATCAGCGCTGTTGAATGACAATCCAAGCAGCGACGGCTCAGCCCATTGCCCCTGCCGGCACTGCGACAGCCACAGCTGAGCACCGCCATTCGCATTGGCGCGGGCAAACACCACCCCACGGCCACCACCCAGCCAACTTGCATCCAGCTCGTCGGCGCCAGTATTGATGCCCGCCAAGGCAGCCGGCGCGGCAAAGCCATCGCCGGTAGCCGGTGCACGCCACAGATCCCAGCCGCCGTTGCCGCCGTTGCGATTGCTGGAAAACAGCAGCCGACCATCGTCGGCCAGCGCAGGAGAGCGCTCGTCCTGCCTGCCGTTGACCGACGGCCCCAGGTTCTGCGGCTGACCCAGGCTGCCGTCCGCAGCCACCGCCGCCCGGTACAGATCAAAGCCGCCATGGCCGCCCTTGCGGTTGGAGGCGAAGTAGAGCCAGCGGCCATCCGCGCTGAGGAAGGGATCGACCTCGTCAGCGGCGCTGTTCAAGGCCAGCGGCTGCGGGTCCATCCAGCGCTTGTCCTGCAGGCTTGCCTGCCACAGGTCCCAGCCACCGGCACCGCCCTCGCGATTGCTGGCCCAGATGATGCGTTGCCCGTCCGCCGACAGCGTTGCGCGGATTTCATCGGCGCGGGTGGAAACTACCCCCATGCCTTCGATGCCGAACTCGGAAAGCGCCGAGGCAACGGGGCTAAAGGGTAAACTCAGGGTCAGCGCGAGCAGTAAACGACGGGTCCGCATACGGGTCCAGCAAGCAAGGTCGCGTCCAGTCTAGGTCATGCAGAGGATCACAATGAGCGCACCACGCTACGCAGTTTTCGGCCAGCCCATCGCCCATTCGCAGTCGCCGCGCATCCAGTCCGCGTTCGGCAAGGCGCACGGCATTGCCGTGGATTACCGCGCCATCGAGGCCTCGCCGGAAGATTTCGCGGTGGCGCTGGAGGCCTTTGCCGCCGATGGTGGCGTAGGTGCCAACGTGACCTTGCCGCACAAGGAAGCGGCGTTCGCGCTGTGCACGACGACCACCTCGCGCGCGCACCGCGCTGGCGCGGTCAATACGCTGCTGCGCAAGGGTGATCGCTGGCATGGCGACAACACCGACGGCATCGGCCTGGTGCGGGACCTCACCGGCCGCCACGGCCTGGACCTGCGTGGCCGCCGGGTGCTGCTGCTCGGTGCCGGCGGTGCCGCACGCGGCGTGGCGCCTGCGCTGCTGGATGCCGGCATCCTCGAACTGATCGTGGTCAACCGCTCGCCCGAACGCGCCGATGCACTGGTCGATGCGATGAGCGAACCCGGTCGCGCCATCTCCGCGTATTGGGATGATCTGCGCGAACAGGGCGATTTCGAGCTGATCATCAATGCCACCTCGGCCGCACGCGGCGAGGGCAGCGGTTTCAACCTGCCGCTGTCGCTGGTCAACAGCATGACCACGGCGGTGGACCTGAACTACGGCGAGGCCTCGATTCCGTTCCTGGCCTGGGCGCGTGCGGCAGGTTGCCGCAACAGCTTCGATGGCCTGGGCATGCTGGTCGAGCAGGCCGCAGAGAGTTTCCAACAGTGGCATGGCATGCGCCCGGAGACCGATGCGATCTACGCCGAGCTGCGTGCCGGTGACGCGCTGTTGGTCACCGCGGACTGAGGCCGGCCAATGCAACCCATGGAATTGCTGAGCACCTTGTTGGTTTCCATCGGCTACCGCCTGCCGATCCTGATTGCCCTGGGCGTTGCCCTGGTGATGTTGCTCGACACCCCGCGCGGCAAGGTACGCAGCGTGGCCCTGTCGGCCCTGGCCTTGCTGCTGGTGGTCACCATGATTGGCGGCGTGCTGAGCGCCTTGCCCTTGCTGCTCGTCGCAGCTGGCAACTACAGCAGTGCGGGTTCGATGAATACGCTGCTGATGGTTGGCTATATCGCGTTGTCGCTGATGGAAGCAGTGGGTTACATCATGCTGGCCTGGGCGCTGGTGCAGGCCCTGCGGCGGCCACAGGCCCCCGGCAAACCCTGAGCCCGCAACGCATTCGGTGAATGCGGGCGGGTATGGGAAAATACCCGCCTTGATTGAGCTGCTGGCAGGTTGGCGTGACGGAAAAAGTAGAAGCACCACGGACGCTGACCGAGGACATCAAAACCGGCATCCGTGACGCTTACAGCAAGCTGCAGGCAAACACGCCGGGCTTCAGCACGCGCCGCTCGCAGAGCCAGATGATCGGCGTGGTGTCGCGTGCGCTGGGTACCGGCGGCGTTGGCGTTGTGGAAGCACCTACCGGCGTCGGCAAGAGCCTGGGCTACCTCACCGCCGGCGTGCCGATCGCCTTGGCCAGCAAGAAGAAGCTGGTGATCAGTACCGGCACCGTGGCCCTGCAGTCGCAGCTGGTCGAGCGCGACATCCCCAACTTCCTCAAGTCCACCGGCCTGCAGGCTACCGTGGCGCTGGCCAAGGGCCGCACCCGCTACCTGTGCACGCGCAATGCCGCCGAAGCGCAGGGCGAGGGCGTGCAGGAAGGCATGTTCGGCGACGACGTGCAGCTCTACGACCGGCCGTTGGCGCCGATTGAAATGGACGTTGCCGAAAAGCTGACCAAGGCCTTCATCGAAGGTCGCTGGAACGGCGACCTGGACAACGCGCCGGAGAACGTCACCCCGACGCTGCGCATGCGCATCACCACGCCGGCCTCGGCCTGCGCCGGGCGCCGCTGCGCGTACTCCGCGCAATGCCCGGTGTTGCGTGCCCGCACCGAAGTGCGTGATGCACAGATCATCGTCACCAACCACGCGCTGCTGTTGTCGGCGCTGTCTTTGGGCGACAGCGACAGCGGCCAGCCCTTGATCGCGCCGCCCGGCGAAATGCTGCTGGTGCTGGACGAAGGCCACCACATCGGCAACGTCGCCATCGACCAGGGCGCAGCCAACCTGCCGCTGGACGACATGGCCAAGCGCACCGGTCGCCTGCAGATCCTGATTGCCGGCGCCTACCGCGCGGTGGACAAGGACAAGATCGGCAACCTGCTTCCGAACGAGGCCATTGATGTGGCATCGCGGGTGAGCAAGCTGCTGAAGGCGTTCCGCGATGACATCGGCAATGTCTGGATTCCGCAGCCCGATGACCGTGAGCCGATGTGGCGCGCCGCCAACGGCCGCCTGCCCGAGTCCTGGCGCCAGCCGATCGAAGTGCTGGCAGATGAAACCCGCACCCTGCTCAACTGGGCAACCGCGGCGGCCTCGGCGGTGGCCAAGGGCAAGCAGGACGATCCGGCGGTCGAACGCCTGCAGCGCAACCTGGGCATGGCCCAGGAAATGGTCGAGCAGCAGTACAACCTGTGGGCCGGCTGGCGCCGCGAGGACAAGGAAGGCCAGCCGCCGATCGCGCGCTGGGTGACCATGTCACGCGATGGCGATTACATCCTGCACTGCTCTCCGGTATCGGCCGCGATGGTGCTGCGCAAGCTGCTGTGGGACGAAGTCGACTCGGTGGTGATGACCTCGGCAACACTGACCGGCGGTGGCGATTTCCAGTCGCTGGCGATCGACAACGGCATTCCCGAGGAAGCGGAGATGGTGTCGTTGGCCTCGCCGTTCGACCTGCCCAACCAGGCAGAACTGATCGTGCCGCAGTTCCCGGTGACCCCGGATGACCGCGAGCGTCATCCCAAGGAAGTGGCCAAGTACCTGGCCAGCGAGTTGGATTGGGACAAGGGCAGCATGGTCTTGTTCACCTCGCGCTGGAAGATGGAAAAGGTGGCCGAGCTGATGCCGGCGACGCTGCGCAAGAAGATCCTGGTGCAGGGCGACGGCGCCAAGCAGAAGATGATCGACCAGCACATCATGCGCACCAGTGAAGGTGAGGGCTCGGTGCTGTTCGGCTTGAACTCGTTTGGTGAAGGTTTGGACCTGCCGGGCGAGGCCTGCACCACGGTGGTGATCACCCAGGTGCCGTTTGCGGTGCCAACCGATCCGCAGACTTCGACGCTGAGCGAGTGGTTCGAGAGCCGTGGTTTGAACTCGTTCAACTTGATTGCGATCCCGCATGCGCTGCGCACCCTGACCCAGTTTTCCGGGCGCTTGATCCGCACCTCGACCGATACCGGGCGGGTGATCATCCTGGATTCGCGCCTGCTGACGCGCAGGTATGGCAAGCGCATCATTGATTCCCTGCCGCCGTTCAAGCGGGTTATTGGTTGAGGGGCGGTTTTTGCTGGTACATCCCCCGATCAACCCGTAGAGTTCGCCGCCTTCCCACCATTAGAAACAGCCATGGCTACTCCTCCCGCAACCTTCCCTTGGACACAGCAACTGCAGCGTCTGCAGCAGCGTGAAGGCGCAATGGCGCTGTTGGGAACGCACGCGATGTTCGCTGTCGAAGGCGATGGGCTGACTGCAGCAGGTTCGGCGCTGGAGCAGCTGTTGTTGGCGGGTGAGGGTCAGCTCAAGGCAGACAACGACGTGAGTCTGGTTGCCGATGAGCTGCGTCGCTACCAGAAGTTCGCACCACCGGGGCGGCCATCGGTGCAGATCGTGCAGTTACGTCGGCAGCAGTCGACGGTGCAGCAGGCGCAGCGAATCGCGCGTCAGGCGTTCATCCGCAACGCTGATGGCTTTGCGCGGGCGCTGGCTTTGGACGTGCCGCAGAAGTTGGGCGTGGTTGAAACCGTGATGCGCTGGTTACGCGCAAACCTGGCGTAACGCTGCTTCGCTCCCACCCCAGCGTAAAGTTGCTTAGCTCCCTCCCTTGCGCAAAGCGCAGGGGAGGGCTGGGGAGGGGTAGCCTTTGCAGTTGCAGTTGCCCTTGCTTTGGCTCCGGCTTTTGACCTACCGGGCCCCTTCCGCAGCGACGGAGCCAGTGGGAAGAACCCGAAGGGCGACGTGCATGGGAGCACGTCGTTTTTAGCCACGACAGGGATGTCGTGTCGAAAAATCCCGCTGGCGGAGTGGACCCGCCCCCCGGAGCGGCCTGGGCGCGTAGGCCGGGTGTTGTTTGTTTTTGTTATAT
>NZ_JBRRDW010000048.1:0-34591 GCF_056759895.1 Stenotrophomonas sp. STEN038 | reverse complement strand
CCACGCGTGCGGGTCCGCCGGGGGGGGGGGGGGGGTCGGGTGCCTTGGTTGGCTATTACATATCGGCCCGCCCCGGCCGCTCCCTGGGGGGCGCCACTACAGAGCTGGCTTTACCAGGAACGCCCCAGCCGAGCATGGCTCGGCTCTACAGAAAGCGGACGTCTGAACCGTTCACAGTTACATGTTGCATCGCGCCAAAAGCGCGCTATGCTGCAACGCAACAAGACCCGCCGGATTGCACCGATGTCCGCTCAGCCCAACGACTTCAGCAGCTATACCCAGCAGTTCGCTGCCGTGGCCAACCGCGCCAACCGGCTCGCGTTGGAAAATGCTGAAAGCGTGTTTGGCGTGCAGCTGCGCGCGTTCGAGCGCAACACCACGGCTGCGGCTGGCTTCTTCGGCGAACTGGCCCAGGCCGGCGCGCAGGCGGATCTGCAGGCGCTGCTGCCCAAGGGCATGCAGTTGGCACGCGAGAACATGGAACGGCTGGCCAATGCCAATCAGGAAGTGGTCGGGCTCAGCCTGAAAACCAGCGAGGCATTGGGCGCACTGGTGCGCCAGCCGTTCGCTGCCAAGCCCGCCAAAGCCGAGCGCGCCACCCGCTGATACCCAGACAACAGAATTTGCGCGGTCCCTCCCCCGCGCAATCCCAGACCCGGTAGCTCCCTCCCGCTGCCGGGTCTTTTTTTTGCCTGCGATCCAGCATTCCATTGCCGATGGCTGCGTTCAGGGGCAGCGGCTGGCAGAATCGACGACCACGCAGCGGCTAGACTCTCCTGATGTTCAACACCGACACCCTCACCGGCAGCAAGCCGGAACAGTACGCCCAGCTGCTGGCCCAGGCCCGCGCCCTGGTCCACGGCGAAGCCGACCGTATCGCCAATGCCGCCAATCTGTCGGCCCTGGTCTACCACGCGCTGCCGCAGCTCAACTGGGTGGGTTTCTACTTCTACGACGGTAAGGAATTGGTGGTTGGCCCGTTCCAGGGCTTGCCGGCCTGCGTGCGCATTCCGCTGTCCAAGGGCGTGTGTGGCGCCGCTGCCAGCAGCCGCCAGACCCAGCGCATCGAGGATGTGGATGCGTTCCCCGGCCATATCGCCTGCGACTCGGCCTCGCGCTCGGAACTGGTGGTGCCCTTGGTCCACAACGGCGCGTTGGTCGGCGTATTCGATATCGACAGCCCGGTGATCGCACGCTTCGACGCGGATGACCAGTTGGGCCTGGAAGCCATCGCCCAGGTATTTGTCGAGGCGCTGCAATGAGCACGCCCAAGCTGCGCAATATCGGCCCCAAGAGTGCAGCCTGGCTGCGTCAGGTTGGTTTGCGCAGCGAGCAGGATTTGAGTGCGATCGGCCCGGTAGCGGCGTTCATGAAGGTGCGCCGCGCCGGCTTCAAGCCCAGCCTCAACCTGCTGTATTCGTTGGAGGGCGCATTGGTCGGCTGCCATTGGCAGGAAATACCGGAGGCGCGACGCCAGCAACTGGTGGCGGAGTATGAAATCGCCGCTGGTGCACTGCCCACCACGCGTGCGGGACAGCAGGCCGGGCCGGTGCATGAAACGCATATGCAGGCTGATGCCGACGAAGAAGAGACCACTGAGATCCGCTTCGAGGATTGAAGCCCGCCCTGCTTTTGTGGGAACGGCGTGAGCCGTGAAGCTGACGGAACTGTCCGACGCAGCGTCTGCAAGGCCCCTGCCGAGCATGGCTCGGCACTACAGGTGGTCACCTTGTGGGAGCGGTGTCAGCCGCGAAGCTGACCATTCTTCAGATCGCACAGCGATGATCGCTGGTGGTTCCAGTTAAATGGCTCAGGTTGCAACTGTGGCTTCGCGGCTTACGCCGCTCCTGCAAACCCGCTGGCAAGCGGTGCGAGCATTACCAGGGCCAACAACAGCAAGGTCTCCACCACTTCCACGCTGGCACCCAGACCATCGCCGGAGATGCCACCCAGCTTGCGCTTCCACCACAGCGCAACCAGCGGCACCAGCAGCAGTGCCAGCAACAACGGCCAAGCGACAAACACGCTGATAGCAGCCAACAACGCCGCCCACAGCCACATCGCTGACGGTCGCAGCTGCCAGGAAAAACGCTCACCCAGACCATCGCCATGCAGCGACGGAATGCGCTGGCTCCACCACAAGGTGCCCCAGCGTGCCCACGCCGGCACCAGCACGATGCCGAACCACAACGGGCCCACCGCAAGTTCGGTCAGCAGCACGAACTTCAGCAGCAGCTGCATGATCAGCGTGACCACGCCGAACACGCCCATGTGCGGGTCCTTGAGCACCTCCAGGAAGCGCTGCGGGTTGCGATGCGCCGCACCTAAGGCATCGGCGACATCGCCAAGACCATCCAGATGCAGCGCGCCGGTCACCCATACCCACAGCAACAAGGTCAACGCGCCCGCCAGCCATGGACGGTCCGACAGGCCATACAGCGGCAGTGCCAGCAGTACACCGATGATGGCGCCTACCAAGGGGTAGTACACCGCCGACCTGCTCAGATCTTCTTGGCGGAAGTCGCGCACCTGTGGCGTCGGCAACCGGGTCAGGAACTGGATGGCAAGGATCAGGCGGCGTCCACTCATGGTTGTCGCAACTCCAGCAGTTCACCCCACAACTGGCCGTCTTCGCCGCGCTCAACACGCAGGCGTATACGCGTGCCGTAATCGATACGCATCGCCCACAGCGAGGACAGGCTCATCCCACAGACGCGCGACACCACCAGCCGCAATACACCGGCATGGCTGACCACCAACACCGGCTGGCCATCGCAATCGTCTTCGTCCACCAAACGATGCAGTTGTTCTTCCACACGCGCCTGGAACTGCTGCCAGGATTCGCCGTTGGGCGGCACCACATCGTGCGGTTCGCTGTAGAAACCAGCAAGCTGCTCGGCAGGAACCTCATCGAAATGCAGTCCGTCCCAATCGCCGAAGTCGAGCTCGGCCCAGTCCGGATGGATCTCGCAGAACTGGTTGCTGCCAGCCACCAATGCATGCGCGGTATCCAGCGCGCGCCGACGCGGCGACGTAATCACCCGGCTCCAGCCAATGCCTGCATGGCAGCGGTGCAAGGCGTCCATCGCGCCATCAATCAAGGGCGGATCGGTGCGTCCGTCCAGATGGCCGGCACGTCCAGTGGAGGCGTGCCGCATGAGATCGAGAATCATCGGCTACCACCGCGATCGGCAACGGCCGCTTCGGCGAATGTGGCCATGCGGTTGTGCAGGGCACAGGCCATGCGTACCAGCGGCAAGGCCAGCGCGGCACCGGAGCCTTCGCCCAGGCGCAGGTCCAGCGACAGCAGCGGCTGCGCCTGCAGGGTTTCCAGTAGGCGGATATGACCACGCTCGGCCGACTGGTGCGAGAACAGCAGCCACGGCCGCAGGCTCGGGTTGATGCGCACTGCCGCCAATGCCGCAGCAGAGACGATGAAGCCATCCACCAGCACCGGAATGCTGCGCTGCGCGGCGGCGATCATCGCCGCGCACAGCGCCGCGATTTCCAAGCCACCGACCCGCTGCAATGCCGCGCAGCCGGGGGATTCGGCGGTGCTGATCGCTTCGCCATGCAGGCTCAACGCGCGCGCGATCAGGTTCTTTTTCTGCACCATGCGCACCGCGTCCAGCCCAGTGCCAGCACCGACCAACTCATCAAGTGCCATCTCGCCAAGCGCAGCAGCCACAGCGCTGGCAGCGGTGGTGTTGCCGATGCCCATCTCGCCGAGCACCAGCAGATCCGCGCCGTCAGCACAGGCGGCTTCCACCGCGCTGCGACCCGCATCGAACGCAGCCTCCAGATCCGCGGCCGACATCGCCGGGCCGGTGCTGAAATCCGCCGTGCCATGCAGCGTCTTGGCGCTGACCACTCCGGCAATCGACGCAGTGGCGCGGCTGCCCACATCCCAGACATGCAGCGGCAAGCCAAGCTCGCGTGCGAGCACCGCAATGGCAGCGCCACCAGCGGCGAAGTTGTGCAGCATCTGCACCGTCACTTCCGCCGGGTAAGCCGATACGCCCTGCGCGGTAACGCCATGGTCGCCAGCAAACACGATCACCGGCACACGTTGCGCCGCTGGTTGATCCACGCCTTGCAGCGCCGCCAGTTCCACCGCCAGCGTCTCCAGGCGACCCAGAGCGCCTTCCGGCTTGGTCAACTGGCGCTGGCGGACCAGGGCGCGCTGCCGGTATTCCTGCGAAGGCTGGCCGCAGGCCTGCCCGTACCATGTTTCTGTCACGACACTTCCGATACTGCGTTTGCAGCGCGCATTCTAGCCATTCAGCAACAGCGCTGCGCAGGGCGCCGCCGCCGGCCAGCAGTCAAGCACAACAAGCGCACAAGCGTAACCCGGGTAAGCACAGCGCCCCGGGGAACGAGATTGCGACACCGGTGCAGGCCTGCAGCATCATGAGCTCCCCGGCTGCGCTGACGCTTACCCGGGCTACGTTGAGCCGCGCTTGCAGACACTGCGCTCTATCGGCCGTTGCCGCCCATTCCGGCAGCGCTGGCGGCAATGACTTAGAATGCGCGCACTTTCAGGTGACCGCCCGGCATTGCCGGTCGGTTGAAACGGGAAGCCGGTGCCGCGCATTGCTGGAACTCCAGCATGTCGCCATTCCGGCGCTGCCCCCGCAACGGTAAGCAGGACAAGACCAGGCATACCGCCACTGTGCTCGACACGGGAAGGCGCCTGGACGGAAGCGGCACACGCCGCCTCGCCTGCGAGTCCGGAGACCGGCCCGAAAGCCGACTGGTTGCGATGCGGAGGGCATGGCGGCGGCTGTAGCGCCGTGTGCGCCGCCTCCGTCTTCTCCCTCTTCTGGCAGCCTTCCCCATCCGCCTGCGCGGGAGCGTGCAGGCCCAGGAGCTTCCATGAAACTGTCTTACCACTCTCTTTCGCTCGCCCTTGCCCTCGCACTGCCGGGCGTTGCCGCCGCGCAGAACGCACCGACCGAGCTGGACGACGTCACCGTCACCGCTACCCGCACCCCGGTCTCCATCGAGAACAGCGTGGTGCCGGTGCAGGTCATCGACCGTGCGCAGATCGACCACAGCCAGGCCAACTCGCTGCAGGACCTGCTGCGCGGCCGCGCTGGCCTGGACTTCGCCAACCAGGGCGGCAACGGCAAGATCACCTCGCTGTTCCTGCGTGGCAGCAACTCCAACCAGGTGCTGGTGCTGGTCGACGGCGTGCGCGTTGCTTCCGCCACCAGCGGCATGGCCGCACTGCAGGACCTGCCGGTCGACCAGATCGAGCGCGTTGAGATCGTGCGTGGCCCGCGTTCGAGCCTGTACGGCTCCGAGGCCATCGGCGGCGTGATTCAGATCTTCACCCGCAACGCTGGCAAGGGCCTGCAGCAGAACCTGGCGATCACCGCCGGCAGCAACAACCTGCGTCAGGTCAGCGCCGGCTTCAGCAACCGCGGTGAGCGCGGCTGGATCTCGGCCCAGGGCGGCTACCAGGAAACCGATGGCATCAACGCCTGCCGCGGCACCGCCGCTGGCTGGGGCGCTGGCTGCTTCGCCGATGAGCCGGACCGCGATGGCTACCGCAACACCTCCATCAACGTGCGCGGTGGCTACGCCCTGACCGACACGCTGAGCCTGGAAGGCCACGTGCTCAACGCCGACAGCTTCAACGAATACGACGGCAGCATCTTCGGCGGCAACGAAGCCGACAACCGCCAGCAGGTCTTCGGCGCCAAGCTCGCCTGGGCTGCATCGGAGCGCTTCAACCTGACCGCACAGGTTGGCCGCAACCGCGACGAAGCCGACAACTACTTCGCTGATGCCAGCACCGGCACCCGCAGCTTCGCCAGCGCCTTCGATACCCGCCGCGATACCGCCAGCGTGCAGGGTGACTTCACCATCGCCGAAGGCCAGCAGATCACCGCCGGTGCCGATTGGCAGAACGACAAGGTCACCAGCTCCACTGCTTTCGACATCGACCAGCGCGACAACCTTGGCGTGTTTGCCGAGTACCAGGGCCAGTTCGGCGCGCACGCGCTGCAGGCCAGCGTGCGCAACGACGACAACGAGCAGTTCGGCAACCACACCACCGGCAGCCTGGGTTATGGCTTTGCCTTTGGTAACGGCTTCCGCCTGACCGCCAGCGCCGGCACCGGCTTCAAGGCACCGACCTTCAACGACCTGTACTACCCGGGCTTCAGCAACCCGAACCTGAAGCCGGAAGAATCCAAGAGCCTGAACCTCGGCATCGCGCAGTACGCCGACAACTGGAACTGGACCTTCAACGCCTACGAAACCCGCGTCGACCAGCTGATCGGCTATGACAGCAACTTCGACCTGGTCAACGTCGCCGAAGCCCGCATCCGCGGCGCCGAACTGACCGGCTACCTGTCGCTGGCCGGCTTCGACATCAACGCCCAGGCCAGCTTCACCGACCCGCGCGACCACACCTCCGGCGCTGCTACCTATGACAACCTGCTGGCGCGCCGCGCGCGCACCAGCGGCCGTCTGGACGTGGACAAGAGCTTCGGCCCGCTGCGTCTGGGCGTGACCGCTGCAGGCAGCGGCCACCGCTTCGACAACGCTGCCAACAGCGTGCGCCTGGCTGGCTACGGCACTGTTGACGTGCGTGTCGAGTACGCCATCAACGACGCATGGAGCCTGCAGGCCAAGGCCGCCAACGTGTTCGACCGCGAGTACGAAACCGTTGCCTGGTACAACCAGCCGGGCCGCGAGTACCAGCTGACCCTGCGTTACAACAGCAAGGCCAACTGAGTCAGCGAAGCCGCAGCGCTGCTGCGGTTTCCGTCAGCGTGAAAACAAGCAGGGCCGACGCTCATCCCGTCGGCCCTGTTATGTTTTCAACCAACGGGCGGCCTTACAGCTTCATGCGCACGCCGATGTTGAAGGTGCGGCCCAGCACGTCGTATACCGCTGCCTGATAGCCGGTCTGATTGAAACCGGCACCGCCGGCCTCCGCGCCCGGCACCCGTGGCGGCGCGCGATCAAACACATTGTTCATGCCACCGAACACACTGAACTTCGGCGTAAGCTGATAGCTGGCGTAGAAGTCGCTGTAGAAGGTATTGCCGGCCCACTCACGCTCGTAGCTTGCGGTAGATGTATTGCTGCCACGCATCTTCGATACGTGCCGCAGGGTCCAGTAGACGCTGAGCTTTGGATTCGACCAGCCGGTGCGCACCGTGCCCTTCCACTTCGGCGTGCCCCAGAGCGTGAGGTAATCCCATGCATCGTCCGGATTCTGCGGATCGGCGACGAACTTGCGTTCCAGCGTGCGGCCGTAGCTCAGATCAATCAGGATACGACCCGCATTGGAGCCCGCCACGCCACCAAGGTCATGGAACCAATTGGCGTTGATATCCACGCCGCGGGCGATGCTCTGCGAGAGGTTCAGCTGCTGCACCGCCACTTCTACGATGTCGCCTGCCGAGTCACGGGTGACCAGATCGCAGAAGGTGTTGTCCAGGCTGGCCTGGTCGACGCAGCGGTTGAGGATGGTCTGGTAGTCCAGCGTGGAGATCACCCCACGCAGGTCGATCTTGTAGTAGTCGGCGGACACCGTCAGGTTGGAAATGAAGCGCGGCCGCAACACCACGCCGAAGGTCGTGGTCTTGGCGGTTTCCGGTTTCAGGTTGACGTTGCCCGAGTAGACGATGTCCTTCCACTGCCAATAGTTGCCAACACTGGTATCGCTGGGACTGATCGTCGCGCAATTAGCCGCTGTGTAGCTGGTGGCACTGGTGCGGTTGGCCAGCGCATAGTCGTTGCAGGGATCGTAGATCCATGCCGACGACACCCTGCCCGCCGTGTAAAGTTCACCGATATTGGGCGCACGGATCGCCTTGCCGTAGGTGCCACGCAAGGTGATGTCTTCGATCGGCGCCCACTCCAGACCGAGCTTCGTCGTCGTGGTGCGGCCAGCGGTGCTGTAGTCCGAGACGCGCCCGGCCAGCTCCAGTGACAAGCGCTCTGCGCCGGTCACGCCCGACAGCAAGGGCAGGCTCAGCTCGCTGAAGATTTCCTTGACGCTGAACTCGCCGGTCAAGCTGCTTTGGGTGGTGCCAAGGCTGGGGTCATAGGCCGGGTTGGTCGGGTCGTACTGGGCGATGGTGCCAATCTCATTGCGTTCCTTGCGGTACTCCGCACCCACCACGATCTTGGCTTCACCACCGGGCAGGTCGAACAGGCCGCCGGAGGCATAGGCCGATGCAACTTTCTGGGTAAGCGTGGTGGTCGACCAGTCGGTGTCGTAGGTCAACCAGTCGACCATCTCCGAGGTCAGGCGCTTGAACGGATTGATCGCCACGCAGCCAGCAGGCCCATCCCAGCAGATCGGGTTGCCGGCACCATCCACATAGGAATTCAGGCCCGACAGCAAACGGTCATAGGAGCCTGCGTTGAGTTCGCGGGTGCGCTGGCGGCTGCGTCCGTAAGAGTAATAAGCCTCGTAGTTCCAGCTGCGGCCGAAGAAGTCGAAATAGCCTTCCGCGCCGACGGTCGCCTGCAACAACTTGCGGTCGGTCTGCTGGCGCATATGCCCCAGCTCTTCATCGAAGTGGCGGCCGAACGCGATGCCATTGGTGAACGCACCACCGTTGGCGGTGATCATTTCCTGGGTGATGAAGGGGCTGTAATACGGCACCACTTCACTGCCGCCGGAACCATAGGTGCTGAGCGAGCGCCAGGAGGCTTCAGACTGGCTCTGCGAATAGTTGACCGTGCCAACCAGGCGCAGCGCATCGTTGACGTCGAAATCCAGCGTCGAGCGCACGGTCTGGCGATCCGATGGCGTCACCAGGTACCAGGAATCGTAGCGGCCACCAAACTCGCCGCCATCGGTGGTGCCCTGCTGCAGCACGTTGAAGCCGGTGCTGAGGTTGGTCAGCCCGCCCGGGCCGAGTTGCGAGTGACGCAGCGAGCCGTCCGGATTGAAGGTGTACAGACAGCTGGCGGCATTGGCCACCGTGCAGTTGCCCAGCGACACGGTCGCATTGGGCGAGTTGTAAACGTTGCGGCTGTTGTCCAGGATCACGTACGGATCGGTGCTCTTGGCGCGTGCGTAATACGGGTAGCCGTTGGCGGTCCAGGGACGGTCCTGGCCGCGCACGGTGCCGGAGTTCTCTTCCCAGAAGCCGTGCAGGGTGAAGTTGCCGCGGTTGTCAGCGAAGTTCTTGCCGAACAGAACGTCACCGGTATAGGTCGGCATGTCGCCACGCGAGGAATCACCGTAGCGAACGCTGGCTTCCAAGCCTTCGTAGTCGCGCTTGAGGACGAAGTTGACCACACCGTTGACCGCATCGGCGCCATACAGCGCGGAGGCGCCACCGGTAACCACATCAACGCGCTCGATCATGCTTGCAGGCAGTGCACTGACATCCACACCGGCGGTGCCGGGGATCGATGCAACTTGCCGGCGCCCATCCACCAGCGTCAGCGTTCGCTGTACGCCCATGCCGCGCAGATCCAGTGCACTGACACCGACGTCGCCGGTCTGGTTGGCGGTCTGGCTGGTCTGGGTTGCCGCAAAGCTGGGCAGCTGGTTCACCAGATCGGCGATCTGGGTGTAGCCGGAAGCCTGGATTCTCTCCGCGTTGATTGCCGTCACCGGCGCCGGGCCTTCGAAGCCCGGCTCACGGCGGATGCGCGAGCCGGTAACGATCACGGTATCGAGATTCTTCGCTTCGGTGCCAGCAGGTTGTTCCTTCGCAGCCTCCCCGGCAGCATCCTGCGCCCAGGCCGAGCCTATGGAAGTAGCACACAGCGCCATAGCAACAGCGACTGCCAGTTGGCCACGCCGGCGACACGGCAAGCGCTTGGCGGGATCGTTCGTTTTCATTTACTTCCCCTCGAATATGAAATGTCCAACGAAAATTCAGCAATCAACAACATCTGCTTCTGACCACCCGCCCAGCGCCTCGCCTTGATTGACGTGCGGCTTCAGCTACAGCTGCAGGTCTACGACGCGCACCGCCGCTGAGCGGCTTTGCGAAGACTTCGACCATTTCCCGCGCACACACCAACCGACCTCGGCGCGGGCAAACGCGAAGGTCGACAGCAGATGGAGCAGTCACGATCCTGACGGCCACGAACGAGACCGGACCGAAGGCAAAAAATCCACACACAAACCCGAACCGCGCCCGGCATCGCGTACGCCGGTTCTGGCAGAAACGCACTACCTTGGCATAACCGGCCCAGGCTTTCAGATCCGCCTAATACCAGCCCCCTGACAGGTATCGACGCGCGCCTTCCCGCTGATCAACCGGGAGGACGAAAAAAAGCCACACAACCCGTAACAAGTGCAACCATTTGATTTGTATACGTACGTAAGAACGAAAGAAGTTCATGACCGTACATTTCGGGTTCAATACTCCACTGGTCGCAGTGCTGTGCGCTAGGTGTATCTTTACTTGCACAATGCGGATTTCAGCATACTAATTCCGCTTGAGAGACGGCCGCCGCAATGGCAGGGTGTGCGCTCTGCAACGGAGAGCAACGCCATGGCTGTCACCCTGTCACCGCAGGTGTTGGTGCGCATGTTCGATCCACTTCCCGACGTGGTGTTCTTCATCAAGGACACCGAATGTCGGTACACACACGTCAACCAGACCTTGATGCAACGGCTGGCGAAAAAGAGCCGCGAGGAGATCGTCGGCAGGAGTGTGTTGCAGCTCTACCCTGCACACCTAGCCGCGCGCTACATCCAGCAGGATCGTCGCGTGCTGACCGGCGAAGTGATCGAAGACATGCTTGAGCTGCAGCTCTATGCAAACCGCAGCCCGGGCTGGTGCCTCACCCTCAAGCAGCCGCTGGTTGAGGACAACCGTATCGTCGGCTTGATCGGCATCTCGCGTGATCTCGGCCAACCGGATCGCGAGGACTCGTCCTTCCAGCGCCTGCATGCTGCAGTGGAATACATGCAGGCACATTTCCATGAACCGCTGCGCGTGCGCACGCTGGCCGGCAAGAGTGGTGTCTCTGTGGCGCAGCTGGAGCGATTGTTCAAGAAGGTATTCCAGCTGACACCGCAGCAGCTGCTGACCAAGTTCCGCATCGAAGCCGCCACCCGCATGCTGTTCACCGACACCAGCATCGCCAGCGTCGGTCAGGCCTGCGGATTCTCCGACCAGAGCGCATTCGCGCGGCAGTTCAAGCACACCGTGGGCATGACGCCGCGCGACTATCGGGCGCTGGCGGCAGCACCAAAGTAGCTGCCAAGCCAACGCGCGAGTCACCCATGCGAAAGCTACTGATCCGCGCACGCGCTGGCAGACATTCAATCGTCGCAGGCAACCACCAGCGGCACACCGCGCGTGGGATGCTCGATTACCTGCACCGGCTGGCCGTAGACCTTGCCG
Organism: Stenotrophomonas sp. STEN038; assembly: GCF_056759895.1. Classification (NCBI taxonomy): domain Bacteria; kingdom Pseudomonadati; phylum Pseudomonadota; class Gammaproteobacteria; order Lysobacterales; family Lysobacteraceae; genus Stenotrophomonas; species Stenotrophomonas sp. STEN038. The sequence goes on along the minus strand of NZ_JBRRDW010000048.1, from coordinate 23,243 downwards.
ATGGTGTCGCGGGTCAGTACCTCACGCGGTGAGCCATCGGCGGCAATGCGCCCATCGCATAGCATCACGATGCGATCGGCATAGGCTGATGCCAGGTTGAGGTCATGCAAAACCACCACCACGCAACGGCCCTGCGCTGCGAGTTCGCGAGCGCTGCGCAAGCTGCGCTCCTGATGACGAAGATCGAGTGCGGCGGTTGGCTCATCCAGCAGCAGTACCGGCGTCTGTTGTGTCAAGGCACGCGCAAGCGAGGTGCGTGCAGCCTCGCCACCGGACAACGTCTGCACATCGCGACCGGCGAGGCTGGCAACATCCACCTCAAGTAACGCAGCTTCTACGATCTCCGCATCCTGCCGTGGTTGCGGCGGATGCGGCAGGCGCCCCATCGCGACCACTTCGCGCACGCTGAAGGCAAAGTGCACGGCATGATCCTGCGCCATCACCGCCCGCTGCAGGGCAAGCTCTCGCACCGGCCAGTCGGCTAGTGCACGACCTTGCAGCAATGCTTGCCCGGCATCCGGCTCGGCGTCACCGGCAAGCAAGGCCAGCAAGGTCGACTTGCCTGCACCATTGGGGCCAACCAAGGCAGTCAGCGTGCCGGCCTGCAGAGAAAGATCAACATCCGCCAATACTTGGCGGCTGCCACGCAGCACGCTGACCTTGCGCAGCTCCAGCAAGGGCGTGCTCATGCCCTTCCCCCACGCTTGCGCAGCACCAGCCACAGGAAGAACGGCGCGCCCAGCGCCGCGGAGAACAAGCCGAGCGGGATTTCCGACGGCGGATCCAACGTGCGCGCGGCGGTATCGGCCACCACGATCAACAACGCGCCGACCACACCCGACAAGGGCAACAGCCAGCGGTGTCCTGGGCCGACCAGCATCCGCACCAGGTGCGGCACCACCAGGCCGACGAAACTGACGCTACCGGCAAACGCTACCGCTGCACCAACCAGCAACGCACTGAAAGCGACCAGCAACAGCCGCGTGCGTGCGACATCCAGGCCGATGTGGCGTGCCTGGCGCTCACCGAGCGCGAGCATGTCCAAGGGCGTGGCCAGCCGCAGCAGGGCCAGCAGGCCGATCACGAATACCGGCGTGACCGCCGCCACGTCGCTCCAGCTGGCCTGCGCCAACGAGCCCATCTGCCAGAACACCAGCGACTGCAGCTCGCTCTCGCTGGCGATGTAGGTCAGGAAGCCGACCGCCGCCGAGCAACCCGCACCAATCGCGATACCGACCAGCAGCAAGGTCGCGGTGCCTTCACCGCGCCCCGGCCGCGCCAGCAGATAGATCAAGGTCGTCGCACCGGCACCGCCAATGAAAGCCGCCAGTGGAATCAGCCACACAGCGAATGCACCCGCACCGAGCACGATGGCCGCCACCGCACCCAGCGCCGCGCCCTGGCTGACGCCGACGATACCGGGATCCGCCAGCGGGTTGCCAAACAGGCCTTGCAGCGCAACGCCGGCCATCGCCAGCGACGCACCAACCAACGCGCCCAGCAGCGCGCGTGGAATGCGCAGCTGCCAGACCACGCCCATGTCGCGGGCACTGATCGATTGCGGATCCGCCAAACCGAACTGCGCCGCCATCGCCCGCAGCACGTCGGCCGCAGGCAGCTTCAGCGGACCGGTACCGAATGACAACAACACCGCACCCAGCAACACCGCCAGCAGCAGACATAGCAGCAGCGCGCCGTTCGGCCGCCGGACCTGCGCCGACATCATCCGCGCGACAACTCCGCCAGCGCCTGCGCCAAGGCCAGTGCGCCTGCACCAGAACCCACGCTGGTGGATTTGAGTTCGACATCAGGCATCACCCAGACACGGTTGGCGGCGCCAGCGGGCGTGTGCTTCAAGGTTGGATAGGCCTTCCACAGGCCGGCTTCACCGCCGAACAGGCGCAGGTCGTTCTCCGTTACCAGGATCACCTCCGGCGCTGCCGCGACAACGCCCTCGTTGCTCAGCTGGGAGTAATTGGCCACGCCCGCTTCTTCGCCGATGTTGATGCCACCGGCGATGGTGATCAGCTGGTTGGCAGCGCTGTCAGCGCCGGCCACGGTCGGCAGGCCACCGGCGCCGCTGGCCGACAACGCGATCACCCGCGGGCGCTTCGCATTGTCCTTGGCAATGGCTGCGGCCTGATCGAGCTGTGCCTGCACCTTGCCAGCCAACTCCTCACCCTGTGCAGACAGACCAAGCGCAGCAGCCACCTTGCGCACCTTGTCCGCCGGCGGCTGCAGGTCGTCGATCACCACCGCGGCATGGCCGGTGGCGCGCAGGCGCTCGGCCAGCACCGCATGGCGGCGCAGGCTGTTGCCGAGAAACAGGGTTCCGTCCAGGCTCAGCACGCCTTCCACACCGGTGGTCCGGTTGAACAGGAAGTGCTTGGCTGCCGCCTTGCCAGCAGCCGTCGCCGAACGATCCGGCGCGGCATAGACCTTGTCGGCCAGGCCCAAGGCTTCGATCACCGCGATCACATCATCGCCGCCGGCGACGATACGACTGATATCGGTCACTTCAACCTCCACGCCATCGTCCGAGCGCAGCTTGGCCGGCAGCTGCGGCGTCGCTGCAATCACCTGCGGCACGTCCTGCCCGGCCACGCGCTTCCAGCCAGCCGGCAATACGCTCGCATCAGCAGCAGGGGCTTCGGCTGCGGCCTGCGGTGGTGCGGGGCTGCGGTCACAACCGGTAATCAGCACGGCCAGCAGCAGGCCCAGGCCAGTCGGAACAAGGGTGGTGGCTTTCATCAATACGTCCTCGGTTACCAGATTGGCCGACGCATCGGAGCTGCGCGCCAGCCAGATTTTGATGGCAGTGCGGGAGATGCCGTTGCCGGCATCTCCCGCACGTTTATTGCCTTGCCGCGCACAGGGCGCGGCGGATCACTCAGCGCTGCACAGGCAGCAGGCGGGTGATGCGATCGCCCTTGGCGTCATCGGCGCCCTTGGACTTGTTGATCGCGAACATCACCGCATCCGGACCCTTGCTGACGTGGTTCGGGTAGGTGCCGCCGTCGAGGTTGGCAACGATCTTGCCGCCTTCATCGACCACCGTGACGGTGCCGGCAGCGCGGTTGCTGACATAGGCCAAGCGCGTGCTCGGGCTGTAGGACACGTTCAAGGAACCGGCGCCAACGTAGACATCGTGCTCGACCTTGGCCGTGGCCGGGTCGACGATCAGCAGGTTGTCGCTGCCCTGCGATACCACCAGCAGGCGCTTGGCCACCGGGTTCCATGCAACGCCGATCGCATCACGCGCGCCGGCCAGCGGGAATACCTTCTCCACCTTGCCGCTGGCGCCGTCGATGATCGCCGCTTCCGCAGCGGCCAGGCTGACGGTATAGACCTTGCCGGTAGCCGTATCGATGTCCAGGCTGCCCGGGGTGAAGGTCTCGCCGCGCTTGCCGGAGGCGATGGTGATGTTGTCCAGCTGCTGCAGCGTGCGGGTGTCGAACACGCTGATGAAGTCAGCACCGGTGGCCGAGACATAGGCGCGGTTGCGCTGTGCGTCGACTACCACGTCGCGCGCATGCGACACCGCACCGACCGGGTACTGCTTGACCAGCGACAGGTCGGACTGGCGGTAGACCGCCACCGTGTCCTGGCGGGTGTTGGTCACCCACACATTGCCGTTGGCGTCATCCACGCCCACGCCGTACACGGCAAACAGGTTGCCGTCATTGCCTGGTGCCGCCTGCGGCGATACGCGGGCGATGATCTGCAGCGATTCCGGATCCACCTTGAGCAGCTCGGACTGCTTCACCGGCGGGCGGCCGACCGCGCTGGTCACGAACGCGGCCTTGCTGGCCGGGCTGTAGGCGACCTGATACAAACCCTGCACCAGGCGGTTGCTGGCGGCCTGGATGCGCTCCTGGCCGGACAAGGGCACCTCGCGCGAGACCTTCAGCGAGAACACCGCTGCCGCGTCCGGCGCAGCCGCACGCACCACGATCGGCTGCGGGCCGGCGACGGCATCGGCCGGGATGGCCAGCGTGCCGCTGAACTTGCCTTCGCCATTGGCGACATAAGGCTGTGCATTGAGCACGGTCTCACCGCGCAGCAAGGTCACCTTCTGGCCCGGGGTGAAGCCATTGCCCTCAATACCGGTTTCGCTGCCCGGCAATACCACCGGTGCGGTAGCGCGCACGCTGCCGTTGAAGGCGGTATCCGGCTGTGCGAACACCTGGGCGCCGGCAACGCCGGTGGCCAGCAACAACGCCAGGCCGAGCAGGTGCGGACGCGCGGCGCGGGCAGTGGTGGAAGCAGTAGTGGAACGAACGTTTGCCATCGGGCATTACCTCTTGGGTGCTGCGCGACGTCGCGCGCATCGTGGGTTTCTGCCTGGGCGGTAACGCTGCCTGGGTAATGGAGTGCCGGGCCGTCGGCCCGGACTTGGAGCTCAGATAAGAAGCGGGCAGATCAGGAACAGGCAAATCAGGAGCGTGGCTCCGCGCTGCGGTCACGCACGCCGGTGATTTCATGCAGCGCGCGCATCAACGAGGCGCGGAACATCGGGCCATGGCCGAGTCCATCGAACTGGTGGTACTCGACATCCAGACCCGGCACCTGGCGCAGACGCGCCGACAACTGCTCGGCAGCGTCGGACGGTGCGCCAGAGACGCGCTTCAGGTGTGCGAGTACACGCGGGTTGCTCATGTCGCGGTTGCTGGTATCGCGATCACGCTCACCGCCGCCAAGCATCATCAGCACCCGCGCCGGATGACTGGCGTTGTTGCCGATGAACTGGCGTTCGGGAGCGCCCAGCATCGCGCCCTGCTGCCACCACAGCGACGGGCTGGCCGGCACATAGGTCTGGAATGCGCCGCTGCGCGTGTACAGCGTGTGCAGCACGAACAACCCACCCAGCGAATGGCCCCACAGTGCCTGCTTGTTGGCATCGGTTGCCACGTGCTGCGCCAGCTGCGGACGGATGCGCCGCTCGATCACTTCCTGGAACGCATCGGCGCCACCGCCGACCGCCGCGCCGCCGTCTTCGGGCTGGTCAGCAATCGGCGTGTAGTCGCGGGTACGTGCGGGCGAGTCGATGCGCTGCTGGTTGTCATAACCGACAAACACCAGCACCGTTGGCTGCTTCTGCGCCAGTTCCTCCAGCAGTGGCGCGTCGAATTCCATCAACGCGCCATTGCCATCCAGCATCCACAGCGCAGGGAAGCCCGCTGCCGGTGCGGTACCGGCAGGGATGCCCAGGTTGACCCGCCACGTGCGCTGGCCATCGTCACTGCGCACCACGAAGCGCTCAAAGCGGTAGTGCGCCGAGCCGGTGTCGGCAACGGTCTGGCCCATCAGCTGCGCCGGGTTGCGTTGCTGCGCCGCTGCCATAGGCGCGACTACGCCCAGCAACAGCAGCGCGGCCACGGCGAGCAGTGAGTGAAAGCGGGTGCGCATGTGAGTTGTCATCGCTATGCCTGGATCAGAAGCCGACGGTCAGGTTCACCCAGTAGCTGCGGCCGGGCTCGTTGTAGGTAGCAGCACCTGCACCGGTGGCGCTGGTGCTGGTGGTGCCTTCGCGGAACAGACGCTTGTCGAACAGGTTGTTGATGCCGCCGCCGACACGCACCTTCGGCGTGATGCGGTACTGGCCGCCCAGGCTCCACAGGTCATAGGCCGCGCGGGTATCCGGCGGCAACACCGCACCGGTGGTGCTGGCCTGCGTCGCCGATTCCTGCTTGCCGTAGAAGGTGCCGGTCAGCATGAACGACAACTGCGCATTGACCTGCCAATCCAGGAAGGTATTGACCGTGTACTCGGGAATGATGGACAGCGGCTGATCGGTGGTCTTGTCAACGTTCTCGATCATCCAGGTGACATTGGTGTTCCACGACAGCACATCACCACCGCCAATCAGCGGCACTTTCACGTTGCCCTCGACGCCACGGATGATGGCTTCCGGCGCATTGGTCCACTGGAACACCTGGCCCTTGGTGTCGTTGGTAATGCCGATACGGTCCTGGCCGGCAACGATCTTGTCCTTGTAGTCGTTATGGAAGTAGGTGACCGAGGCGTGCCAGCCATTGTCCGGTGCCCATTCGATACCGATTTCCTTGTTGATGCTGGTTTCCGGATCGAGGTTGGCATTACCCATCACGTAGCAGCCAGAGCCTTGGTTCGGGCTGAGTACCGGACAGCCATTGCCACGCGTGTAGTAGAGATAGTCCGGGTTGGCCTGGTACAGATTCGGCGCCTTGAACGCACGCGCGATGCCGCCCTTGATCGCCCAATCCTCGGCCAACTTGAACTGCACATTGAGGCTGGGGCTGAGGTTATTGCCGAACTGCGAATGGTGATCGAAGCGCAGGCCCGGGGTCAGCGTCCAGCGCTCGCCGATGTACAGGTTGTCCTCCACGAACACCGCCGCGAACTGCTGGTCGCTCTTGCCAGTGCGCACGCCGTCGTAGCCCGGGATGCCACCACCGCTGCTGGAACTCTGGGTCACCGAGTACGGGTCATCCAGCTTCATGTCGCGGTACTCGAAGCCCAGTGTCGCCACCTGCTCGATGCCGCCCCAGTTCAACGGCACGTTGATCTCGCCGTCCACGCGGGTCGAGGTCAGCTCGGAGGTGGAGAAGCTCGCGCCTTCGGTGATCGAGCCTTCCGGGCCGCCGGCCAGGCCTTCGTTCAAGCGGGTGTTGTCGGTGTCGTCGTAGGCCGCGGTGATGCGCGAGGTGCCCCAGTCGTAGCTGCCACGATGGGTCAGGCCGAACGAGCGGCGCAGCATCACGTTGGTTTCTGCACCGTACAACGCATTCAAACGCTCGAAGCCGTCGCCGCTGACACCGCGCTCGCCGGAGTAGATATTGCCCTGGCGGCTGACGCTGGCATCCAGCTCCAGCACATGATTGTCGTTGATGTCGTAGCGCAGCAGGCCACTGATATCGCGGTTGCGCACACCTTCGCGGCCGGCCGGCGGCGTCACGCCGGTGGCGAATTCTTCATTGAGCGACAAGGCATCTGGCTCGGTCTTGTTGACGTTGCCGAACAGACGGAACGACAGCTGCTCGCTCAACGGGCCGGACAACTGGAAGCCAACGCGTTCGCTGTCGCCTTCATCACTGTGCTCGGCCTGGCTGCCGTACAGGGTCAGCGAGCCGGTCAGGTCACCGGTCGGCTTCTTGGTGATGATGTTGACCACGCCACCGGACGCACCCGAGCCGTAACGTGCAGCGGCCGGACCGCGCAGCACTTCGATGCGCTCGACTGCTTCGGCCGGCACCCAGTTGCTGTCGCCGCGGCTGTTGCGCTCACCGCTGCGGCCCATGCGCACCGAGTCGCGCGAGCTGACCGGGCGGCCATCAATCAGGATCAAGGTGTTTTCCGGGCCCATGCCGCGGATGTCGATCTGGCGGAAATTGCCGTAGGAACCCGATGCGGTATTGCCGGTCAGGTTGATGCCGGGCATGCGCCGGATCACTTCGGACAAGTCATTGGCTGGCGGCAGACGTTCCAGATCGACCGCGGTGATCACCGAGCTGCCCAAGGCCTGCTTGGCGATCTGTTCGGCGGTGACATGCACGGTGTCGATGTCGGTAGCCGCTGCAGCGCCTTCGGCCAGTGCCGGACCGGCGAGCAAGGCGCTCAATGCCAGCGCAGCGGAAAGGGGATGGCGGGACAACAAGGCACGCGCGGACAACCGCGACGACGAACGACGGGACATGGGGGAAAGCCTCTCGACAGTGGGGATGCGCCCCTCTGGCGAACAGCTTGAGGAACGACGGATATCGAATGCAGCTGCCGGAAACAAACGCCAGACAGGCTGCGGGATATCCGCATTCTACACTAAATGAGAATGATTATTAATAACCGCCAGCAATGTGGTGTGGGGCCTGCTTTGTAGGAGCGGTGTAAGCCGCGAAGCTGATGGACTGCCCGATTGCGGAAAAACCAGCGACTTCATTGCTGTCGGCTTCGCGGCTCACGCCGCTCCTACAAATGCTGCCGCTCCCACAAGGGCCAAGCTACGCGACGATGCTCACCAACTCACGCATATCGTCGATCACTGCCACTGCTTCAGCTGCATCCAGATCCAGGTCGCGCGAATAGCCGTAGCGCACCAGCACGATCGGCATGCCTGCGTTGTTGGCTGCACCCAGATCGGTGCCCGAGTCGCCAACCATCAGGCAATCCGCCGCCGGCTGCTGCAACAGACGCGCCACATGCAACAAGGGCTCGGCTGCAGGCTTGCGCTGCGGCAGCGAATCACCACCAATGATGTGGGCGAAGAAGCCGGCAATCCCAAGATGCTGCAACAAGGGCGCGACCATCGCCGCCGGCTTGTTGGTGCAGATGGCCATCGGCAGGCCGCGTGCCTGCAAGGCGGTCAAAGCCTCACCAACACCGTCATAGAGCCGCGGGCTGCGTAGCAGGCAGGCCTTGTAATGCCGCATGAAAACCGACATCACTTCTTCCAGCGTCAGTGCGCTGCCAGCGTTCGCCAATGCAGTGGTCACCAGATTGCGTACGCCCTCGCCTATCCAGCTGCGCACCGTTGCCTCGGATACGCGCGGCAACGCCAGCTCTTCCAATGTGAGGTTCACTGCCTCGGCGATATCACCTGCGCTGTCCACCAGCGTGCCATCCAAATCGAACACCAAGGCCGTAGTCGCCACGCATCCACACTCCCGGAAAATGAGCATCGATTGTAGCGGCGCCGCGTTGCGCAAAGGATGTACTCAATCCAACGAGATTCTGCGAAACAAATCACCCTGGATCACCAGTTCTTCGCGGTCACGGAAACCTGACAAGCCCACACCGACCAGGCGATAGCGCGTATCAGCAGGCAACTGCACGCGTTGGCACAAGGACAGCGCAATGTCGCGAAGATCCTCCACCGAGCTTGGTGGCGTATCCGGCGTATAGCTGCGGGTAAGGATGCGGAACTGCGCGGTCTTCAACTTCAGGACGACGGTGTGGCCGATGCGCTCGGTGCGCCCGGTTGCACGCCAGGTGCGTTCGGCCAACTGGGTGATGGCTTCATCGAACTCGCCCATGTGCAGATCTTCGGCGAACGTGTCTTCGGAAGAAATCGACTGCACCGGTTGATCCGGCTCCACCGGCCGCTCGTCGATGCCACGCGCACGCCGGTACAAGCCAGCACCAAAACTACCGAACAAGGCCTGCAACTGCTCAAGTGGCAGCGCGCGCAGATCACCGACGGTGACGATGCCCAGCGCCGACAACTTGCCTTCCATCACCTTGCCCACCCCCGGCACCCGCTTGACCGGCAACGGTGTCAGGAACTCCTCGACCCGCGACGGCCGCACCACGAACTGACCATCGGGCTTGCGCCAATCCGAGGCGACCTTGGCCAGGAACTTGTTCGGCGCTATCCCGGCCGAGGCGGTCAGCCCAGTGGTCTCGCGGATCTGCGCACGGATGGTGCGGGCGATCTCGGTGGCAATGCCGTCGCAGCTTGGTGACTCGGTCACATCCAGGAAAGCCTCATCCAGCGACAGCGGCTCCACCAGCGGGGTGTGCTGCAGGAAGATCTCGCGGATCTGCCGCGACACCGCCTTGTAGCGGGCAAAGTCCGGCGGCACGAATACCGCATCCGGGCACAGGCGCTCGGCCCGCAACGCCGGCATGGCCGAACGCACCCCGAATTTGCGGGCCTCGTAGGAGGCCGCGCAGACCACCGAACGCGCCCCGCGCCAGGCCACCACCACCGGCCTCCCGCGCAAACCGGGGTCATCACGCTGCTCCACGGACGCATAGAAGGCGTCCATGTCGACGTGGATGATCTTGCGTTGTTGGCTCAAGGCAACAGTCTCAAAAGGTCGCCAACATGATAGCTGTTGTCGCTAAATGCACACTTGTCCTCACAAATGTACTTATTCATACCTCCCGTAACAGCCCGCGAACGGCGCTTATCTGCAGCTAACATACGCAACCGTCCAGTTAAAACATTTGATTGAACGCAGTTGCTGCAGCATGCTCCGGAGCTCGCAATGGCTTTGGATTACCCCGGATGACCCGTCTGCATGCTTTCTCGCGCGACCAGCTGCTGGCCAGCGCGCGTGGCGAACTTTTCGGCCCCAACAAAGGCCGCCTGCCCAATGACCCGATGCTGATGTTCGACCGCATCACCGAGATCCGTGAGGACGGTGGCGCACACGGCAAGGGCATGATCCGGGCCGAGCTGGATATCCGTCCTGACCTGTGGTTCTTCGGCTGCCATTTCATCGGCGACCCGGTGATGCCGGGCTGCCTGGGCCTGGATGCCATGTGGCAGCTGACCGGCTTCTATCTCACCTGGCTGGGCGCAGAAGGCCGCGGCCGTGCGCTGGGCTGTGGCGAGGTCAAGTTCACCGGCCAGGTGCTGCCCAGCGCCAAGCTGGTGCAGTACGAAATCGATGTCTCGCGCGTGATCAACCGCAAGCTGGTGATGGCACAGACCGACGCCCGCATGCTGGTCGACGGCCGCGAGATCTATTCCGCCAAGGACCTGCGCGTAGGTCTGTTCACCTCAACCGAGAGCTTCTGATGCGTCGTGTCGTCATTACCGGCATGGGCATCACGTCCTGCCTTGGCAACGATCTGGACACCGTCTCCAGCGCCCTGCGTGACAGCCGCCCCGGCATCGTCGCCCTGCCCGACCACGCCGAAGCCGGCCTGCGCAGCCAGATCGGCGGCAAGGTCGAGATCGACCTGGACGCGCAGGTAGACCGCAAGCTCAAGCGCTTCATGAGCGATGCCGCGGCCTACAGCTATATCGCCATGCGCGACGCCATTGCCGATGCCGGCCTGGATGAAAGCCAGGTCAGCAACGTGCGCAGCGGCCTGATCGCCGGCTCCGGCGGTGGTTCCAGCGAATGGCAGGTGGAAGCCGCCGATCTGCTGCGCAACCGTGGCGTCCGCAAGGTAGGCCCGTACATGGTGCCGCGCACGATGTGCTCGACCGTGTCGGCCAACCTGGCAACCGCCTTCAGCATCAAGGGCCTGAGCTACTCGCTGTCGGCCGCCTGCGCCACCTCGGCACATTGCATCGGCGCTGCCGCCGACCTGATCCGCCACGGCGCCCAGGACGTGATGTTTGCCGGCGGCGGTGAAGACCTGCACTGGTCGATGAGCGTGATGTTCGACGCCATGGGCGCACTGTCCACCAGCTTCAACGAAACCCCGAGCACCGCATCGCGCCCGTACGACGCCAACCGCGATGGTTTCGTCATCGCAGGCGGCGCCGGCATGCTGGTGCTGGAAGACTACGACCACGCGGTCGCGCGTGGCGCACGCATCTACGCTGAGCTGGTTGGCTACGGCGTGACCTCCGACGGCGCCGACATGGTTGCCCCGTCCGGCGAAGGCGCCGTGCGTTGCATGAAGATGGCGATGGAAGGCCTGGATCGTCCGATCGATTATCTGAACACCCACGGCACCTCAACGCCGCTGGGTGACGTGACCGAGTTGGGCGCGGTGCGCCAGGTGTTCGGTGATGCGGTACCGCCGCTGTCGTCGACCAAGGCGCTGTCGGGCCACTCGTTGGGCGCAGCCAGCGTGCACGAGGCGATCTACTGCCTGCTGATGATGCGTGATGGCTTCATGGCCGGCTCGGCCAATATCGAAACCCTGGACGAGCGCGTGGAAGGCTTCCCGATTCTGCGCAAGACGCAGGACGCGAAGCTGGACACGGTGATGTCGAACAGCTTCGGCTTTGGCGGCACCAATGCAACGTTGATCTTCGGCCGGGTTTGATGGCGGAGTGATCTGAAAGAAAACAGCCGCGAAAGCGGCTGTTTTTTTGTGCTATGGCTTTGGCTTTGGCTTTGGCTTTGCAGTTGCTCTGGCTGTTGCTCTGGCTGTTGCTGTTGCTCTGGCTGTTGCTGTTGCTCTGGCTGTTGCTGTTGCTCTGGCTTTTGCTGTCCCCTCTCCCGTTTACGGGAGAGGGGTAGGGGTGAGGGGAAGCTTTTGCTTTGCTTTTGCTTCAGCTATAGCCGCTGCTCTGCTGTTCCAAAAAACAACAGCAACAGCAACAAGCAGGAGCTGCCCTCACCCCTACCCCTCTCCCGCAGGCGGGAGAGGTGAAAGCAGAGCAAGAGCAAAGCAGAGCAAGAGCAAAGCCAAGCACAGCTTCCTCAGTCGTAATTACTCAACGCCAGCGACAACAGCGCCTTGGCCTGCTCCCGCAACGACTGCGGCTCCACGATCTCCGCGTCCGAGCCGTAATGCAGCACGTCCATCAGCAGCTCGCGCGACACGCTGTACGGCACCTTCAATTCATAGCGCCCATCAGCAAGAAACCGCCCCTGCTGCTTGGAGTGCCAATGCTCATCGGCCACCCAGCGCGCGGCCTTGGCACTGAATACGATGGTCGCCCAGCCCTTCGGTGCGCCCGAGAAAATGCCGTAACTGGCCGCCAACTGCTCGTTCAATTCCTCGTCGGCGACATCGCGTGCCGGCTGGTCCAGCAATCGCGCCTGATGGATGCGATCCACCGCAAAACTGCGTACCGCCTCGCGGTTGTGGTCCCAGGCGTCCAGGTACCAGTTGTCCCGGTAATGGGTAATGCGCTGCGGCGATACCGTACGGCGGGTCGCCTCATCGGTGGAACGTGCGCGGTACTCAAAAGACAGCTGCTTGCGCTCCAGCACACCGGAAGCCACCGTGCGGAAACTGGCCTCGTCCAGCTTGCGGCCGCGGTGTGGAATCACCCGCACCCGCTCCACCGGCCAATGCGAGGCGCCAGCCTGCGCAGCCAGCAACCCCTCGATGCGCTGCTGCAGCGGCGCCAGCATCGACGACAACACCCCGCCGCCGGTGCGTGACAACAGGTGCTGCGATGCCAGCAAGGCGTGCAGCTCCTCCGAGCTCAGCCACAGGCCCGGCAGCTCGAAACGGTCGCTTTCCCCGCTCAGGTAGCGGAACCCGGCCTCGCCATCGCCCTCCACCGGCGCCATCAGCGCGTCACGCAGGAAGGCCAGGTCGCGGTAGACCGTGGCACGGGAACAGCTCAACTCCTCCTGCAGCCGCATCACCGTGACCGGATAGCGGGCGGACTTGAGCAGACGATGCAGCGCGTTGATGCGTTCATAGCGGTCCATGCCCGGATTATGTCCGACTCCGGGCTGCAATGGAGCAGCTCGGCCACCGCTGTAATCGCGGATGAAGCCCGAGCCCCTGCATGCGCCTGAGGGTCAGGGACCATCCGGTATCATCGCAAGGCCTCCCTTTTCCGTCTCTCCCAAGGAGATCCTCCTGATGTCCCTGCGTGTTTCCCTATTGCTGCCATTGCTGCTGGCCGCCCCGCTGGCCTGGGCCGAAGACGCCACCGATACGTCCGACCTTGCCGCGATGACCTCGCCGTGGAGCGGCAGCGGCGGCGAGCTGGGCTTTGCCTCGGCCCACGGCAACAGCACCACCGAGAGCTTCAACGGTCGCCTGAAGCTGCGCTACACCGATAACGATTGGATCCACAGCATGGATCTGTTCGGCCTGCGCTCCAGCGCCGAATACACCGAAACCGCCGACGACGGCAGCACCACCCGCAAGCGCCAGACCACCGCCAACCGCTATTCCGGCAGCGCCGGCAGCGCCCTGCAGCTGGGCGAGCACCGCCAGCTCACCGCCACGGTGCGTTATGAACGTGACGACTTCGCCACCTACGATCGCCTTGGCACCTTCGGTCTGGGCTACGGTACCCGCCTGATCGATGGCGAGCGTGTCACCCTGGACACCCAGATCGGCCCCGGTGTGCGCCGCACCCACAATTCCGAGACCGACGAGAACCGCACCGGCCTGATCGGCCGCGGCCTGTTCGACTTCAAGTTCGGCATCACCGAGAACACCGAGCTGGTCAATTCGCTGCTGGTGGAATCCGGTTCGTACAACACCTTCGCGCAGAATGACTTCGGTGTGTCGGTCAACATGAACAAGCACTTCGCCCTCAAGGCGGGTTGGCAGGCACGCTACAACAGCGACGTTGCCGACCAGAAGCGCAAGACCGATACGCTGTCCACCATGAACGTGGTCTACAGCTTCAAGTAAGCAGCTGCCGGGCGCATGCCCGGCATCCGCCTCGCTGTAGTGCCGAGCCATGCTCGGCAAGAGGCATTACCGGGCTGGTCTGATGCCGAGCATGGCTCGGCACCACGCTCAGGTTTTGTCGATAGAGCCTCTGCCGAGCATGGCTCGGCACTACCGGCAAGGCAGAGCTCAGCGCAACAACTCGCCTGCACCGCCTTCCAACAGCTGCCGCGCGACTTCACGTCCCAACGCTTCCGGATCACTGGCCGGTCCTTGCGCCTGCGCACGTACCGCACGGCCATCAGATACGCCGCCGACCAAGCCCTGCAACCACAGATCTTCGCCGCGCCACTGCGCCAAACCAGCCACCGGCACATGGCAGCTGCCATCGAGCGCGCGGTTCATCGCCCGCTCCGCTTCCACGCAGGTGCGGGTGGCGGCATCGTCCAGCGCCTTCAGCAGTACGATCGTGTCCGCGTCGTCCTGTCGGCACTCAATCGCCACCGCCGCCTGTGCGGGCGCCGGCAGCCACTGCGGGGCGACCAGGCGATCACGGATACGTGCGCCCAATTCCAATCGTTCAAGACCAGCACAGGCCAGGATGATGGCGTCGTATTCGCCGGCATCCAACTTGGCCAGGCGGGTATTGACGTTGCCACGCAGGTCACGCGATTGCAGGTCCGGGCGCAGCGCACGCAGCTGTGCCTGCCGGCGCAGCGAGGACGTGCCGACGCAGGCGCCCTGCGGCAAGGCATCCAGCGACGCATAGGTGTTGGAGACGAAGGCATCGGCCGAGTCGGCGCGGGTCAGGATCGCCGGCAACACGAACGGCGCCTCCAGCTCCATCGGCACGTCCTTGAGCGAATGCACCGCGCAATCGGCGTCGCCGCGCAGCATCGCCAGCTCCAGCTCCTTCAGGAACAGGCCCTTGCCGCCGATGGCCGCCAGCGAACGGTCGAGGATTTCATCGCCGCGCGTGCTCATCGGCACAAGTTCCACCTGCAGGCCCGGGTGGGCCTGGCGCAGGCGGTCGGCAACGTGTTCGCTCTGCCACAGGGCAAGCGGGCTCTTTCGGGTGGCGATACGCAGGATGCTCATGCAGCCATTATCGCCGCTGCAGGCCCCGGGTCACAGCCGTTCCATCTCGGTCTTCAGCCCGGCCACGCAGCGGCGGCTGATTTCCAGCGGCTGCGGGACATCACGCAGCACCGCCTGCACCTGCCCGGCCGGTGTGCGGCGGACTTCCTGCAGCCGGTCGCGGGCGATCAGGCAGTTGCGATGGATGCGGATGAAACGCCCGGAAAACTCGTCTTCCAGCGAGCGCAGCGATTCCTCGATCAGGTCTTCGCCGCGCAGGTGGTGCACCACCACGTATTTTTCCTCGGCCTGCAGGTAGAGGATGTCCTCCACCGGCACAAGACGCAGGCTGCCGCGCAGGCGCGCGCACAGCATCCGTCGCGGTTGCGTGGCCGCAGCCGGGGCGGCATTGGCGCGGCCGGCAATGAAGGTGCGCGCACGTTCCAGCGCGGCGGCCAGGCGCTCGCCGCGCACCGGCTTCATCAGATAATCGATTGCCGCCGCCTCGAAGGCCGACAAGGCATGGGCGTCGTAGGCGGTGCAGAACACCACCGCCGGGCGCGGCTCGAAGCGCGCCAGGTGGCGAGCGACTTCCAGCCCGTCGATGCCCGGCATGGCGATATCCAGCAACACCAGATCCGGCTGGGTCTGCGCGCAGACCTGCAGGGCCTCGTTGCCGTTGGCCGCCTCGCCAACCACCTCCACCTCCGCCAGCTCGGCCAGCAGCGCGCGCAAGCGCTCGCGTGCCAACGGCTCGTCATCGGCGATTACTACCTTCACACCACTACCTCGCTCACGGCTCCCCAGTCGTGGCGACATGGTAGCCGGGTTCGGAGTACGCCGCCGTCAACAATCCGGCAACTGCGGTACAGCTCACAATGCGATCAGATCTGCGCGAAACGGGCCTGCAGCCAGTCGCCCAGCGCGTGGATCTCTTCGCCGCAGACCTGGTGGGCCATCTGGTAACGGTGCCATTCCACGCCGAAGCCCAGCGTCTTGAGCACCTGCGCGCTGTGCTCGGCGATCTGCAGCGGAATCACCGGATCGGCGCTGCCGTGGGCCATGAACACCGGCTGGGCGATGGCGCCATCCACCAGCTGCGACGGTGCGGCGTCCACTTCCGGCAGATAGGTCGACAAAGCCACCAGGCCTGCAACCGGCTCGCTGCGCTTCAGGCCTGCAGACAAAATGATTGCCCCGCCCTGCGAGAAGCCAGCCAGCACGATGCGCTTGGCAGGAATGCCGCGGGCCTGTTCACGGGCGATCAGTTCTTCCAGCTGCTCTACCGATTCGGCGACACCCTTGGCATCGGCGCGGCTACGGAAGTCCATGCTGACGATGTCGTACCAGGCACGCATCGGCATGCCGTTGTTGATGCTGACCGGGCGCTTGGGCGCATGCGGAAACACGAAGCGGATCGCCGGCCACTGCGGACGCACAAGCTCGGGCACGATAGGCGCGAAGTCATGGCCATCGGCACCCAGGCCATGCAGCCAGATCACCGACCATTCCGGCGACGCGCCGGTTTCCTGCTCCACTGTTTCCAGCATGTTCATGACTCCCAAAGACAGGCGGGAATTATGCCTGCCCGGCACAACCATTGGTGGAGGCCCTGCTTTTGTAGGAGCGGCGTAAGCCGCGAAGCTGATGGTGCTGCAGGTTGAAAGCAAGCCGACGACCAGCATGAGGGTTGCGAGCCAAATGGCAGCGCATTGCTATCGGCTTCTCGGCTTACGCCGCTCCTACAAAAACTATCCGGAGCCCTGTAGGAGCGGTGTAAGCCGCGAAGCTGACGGTGCTGCCGATTGAAGCCAAACCGGCACCCTGCGCAGAGGTTGCAGGCCAAATGGCGGCGCATTGCTATCGCCTTCGCGGCTTACGCCGCTCCTACAAAAGCCACAGCCTTCAATCCTGCAGCGGTTCCTTCAGCGCAGCCGCACGCAACTCGGCTGCACGCAGCAATACCGGCGGCGGGGCGTTTTCTTCCGGGATGCACAGCAGACCGTGCCTGCGCAGCCAGTCACCGGCTTTGCGCGAGGACGTCCACGCCACCACCGGCACCGCCAGCGCCATGCCGATCACCACCGGCGCCATCCACGCGGCCAGCGGCGGCGATACCAGATAGGCGGCTACGCCCATCACCACGCCGAACACGCTCAGGCCGCCATAGCTGCGCAACAAGGCGCTCACCGAAATACTGCCGTCATCGCGCTGCTGTGCGTCCCAGCCCGAGTCCTTGCCGGCCAGCACTTCGGCCACACCGCGCGACTGCACGTACATCACCACCGGCGCCATCAATGCCGCCAGCACGGTTTCCAGCAGCATCGATACCAAAGCGCGGAACCAACCGCCGCAACCAATGCGCTCCTTGCGCGAGGTCAGCATCGCCACATAGCCCATGACCTTGGGCGACAGCAGCGCGATCATGGTCACCACGAATACCCAGAACACGCCATCCTGGTCCAGGCCGCGCCAGTAGCTCGCCGGTGCCATGCGCAGGTCCAGATGCAGCCCCTCGGCCAGATCGATACCGCCATGGATCAGCGGGATGGCGATACCGATCAGCATCAGCATCGCCCACATCGGCGCGGTGAAGTAATGGCCGATGCCGATCAACATATGCACGCGGTTGACCCAGTGCAGGCCCGGCGTGGCCACGACCTTGGAGTGCTGCAGGTTGCCCTGGCACCAGCGGCGATCGCGGATCAGCAGATCGGTCAGGGTCGGCGGGCCTTCTTCGTAGCTGCCGTGCAGGTAGGGCACCATGTGTGCGGCCCAGCCGCCACGGCGTATCAGTGCGGCCTCGACGAAGTCGTGGCTGAGCACGTGACCACCAAACGGCTTGCGCCCTGGCAGCTCCGGCAGACCGGCTTCTTCGGCGAATGCCTGGGTGCGGATCACCGCGTTATGGCCCCAATAGTTGCTTTCCGCGCCGTGCCACCAGGCCACGCCATAGGCCATCACCGGCCCGTACACGCGGCCACCAAACTGCTGCATGCGGGCGAAGGCGGTGCGGCCACCGACCACCGCCGGCAGCGATTGGATCAGGCCGACGGTCGGATGGTTCTCCATTGCCGACACCAGCCGCACGATCACGTCGCCGGTCATCAGGCTGTCGGCATCAAGGATCAGCATGTGCGGGTAGGCGCCACCGAAGCGGCGCACCCAGTCGGCGATATTGCCGGCCTTGCGGCCCACATTGCTGGCGCGGCGGCGGTAATACAGCCGCTCGGCACCGCCGGTGGCTTCCACCAGGCGCGCGAACACCTGCTCTTCGGCGCGGCCGATGGCATCGCGCGTGGTATCGCTGAGCACGTAGAAATCGAAGTGCTCCAGCTGCCCGGTCGCGGCCACCGATTCATAGATCGCCTGCAGACCGGCCATCATCCGGCGCGGGTCTTCGTTATAGGTGGGCATCAACAAGGCGGTACGGCTGCGCAGCTGCGGCAGCGGCGTATCCGGGAAGATGCCGAGCTTGCGGCGGCCACGCAGCAGCGCCTGCAGGCCGGCCAGGCTGCTGACGAAGGACATCGCAATCCAGGCGAACAGCAGCACGAACAGGCCGAGCAGACAGGCTTCCAGCACGTTGATGCCGCCATTGGACAGCACCCGCGCCATCAACCAGGTGGCGAGCAGCGTGGTCAACGCGGTGCTGCCGAAGACGTACAGCCGGCGCAGGCCGATATTGGCCGGGGCGGTCTTCTGCCGTGGCACATGCAGCGTGCCCGAGCGCAGCGACTGCTCGGGCATGTCCAAGGGGTGTTCGGCCGGCAGCACGGCGATGCCGGCATCCAGCCCGTTGTCGGTGCTGACCGTAGAGCTCATCGACCACCCCGCTGCGTGACCTGCAGCCCGTCCTGGCGACACACCTTGCCGTAACGCTGTTTGCTTGCGTGTTGCACCTGAAATCCTTGAAGGAGAAGCCGACCAGCCGGGAAAACTAGAAGAACCAACTTAAACCTGCGGCAAACGAAGCCTGCCGGTCGCGATGCGGGAGCCCCCTCGAACCACCTCGCTGCGGGCGCCAACACGCCCAGCCGGGCCGCTCCGGGCCCAACCGCCGCAATCCCTTGACGGCATCGGCGACGGGGGAATTATCCATCATCAAATCGACAGGTACACCTGTGCCAGTCAGTCTGACCCCCGCGCGGGGCGCACATGGGGCTTGTGCCAGGCTCCCGTCGCGCGGCAGCGACGCTTGCAACAGGACTGCATCAAACTGTTGCAGTTGCTCCGCTTTCCACCGGACCGGGAGCCGGAGCGCGGGCAAAACCACACGCTCGATAGGCCCCGGATTGCGTCGGCACGCTATCGCCAGCTGGCCAATTACCTCGAACAACACCGCCGCTGGCACAGTTCCACCTACGGAATGACTTGGCCGCAGGTAACTGAATCCAGCCGCATCAAGCAGCGGTGAACAGGGCACATACACGCGTACGCACAACGCAGGCTAAATCCGGCCCCACACGCAACGCGATCACAACATTGCGCTCACCCGCTGCAAACCCGGCAATGCGCAGTCTGGGCCTGTCTGCAGCGACGCAGACGTTTCCGGAGACCGTTCGTGGACCGCAACCGTGTTGAAGGCACCAAACACGAAATCAAAGGTGCCATCAAGGAAGCTGCCGGGAAGATGACAGGCAACAAAGCCCAGCAGATGGCCGGCAACATGGAGAAAAATGCTGGAAAAGCACAGAGAGCAATGGGCAAGGCTGCAGACGAGGTAAAGCATCGACATTCATGACGACCGCATCACTCCGCAAGAACTGCTTCCGCAACGCACATAACCGGAGCCCGTAACACCCGGCAACACTGTGCAGTTCCAATGGCGCGACCGTGTGGAAGCCGGCCGCGCCATTACAACACCCTCACATCAATGCGGACGTTCGGACAGCAGGCCGATGCGACGGAACCACATTTCCAGCGGCACGGTCACCAGCGGCGGCACCGCCGCTACCAGCGCCAGCAACATGGCCCACAGCGGCCAACGCAGCTTGATCCACGCATACAGGGTTACGACGACGTAGAACACGAAGGCCAGACCGTGCAGGCGGCCGAACAGCCATACACCCAGCTCGGTGGTGCCGGTGCCGTACTTGAGCAGCATGCCGATCAGCAGACCGGCCCAGGTGACACCTTCAATCAGTGCGGCGGCGGCAAACAACTTGCCGGCGGGGGTCATTGGTTTGGCAGACATCGATTCCATCAGCGGTTCGAAAGAACCGCGATTGTAGGCGAGAATGCGTCGCATCCACGCGACTCAGATCCAGCCCCGTCGTTTGAACCACAGCAGCGGCACCACGATGCTCAGGCCAACTGCGGCAAGCGCGATGGCGTAGCCGTAATGCCAATGCAGTTCCGGCATGGAGGCGAAGTTCATGCCCCACACCCCAACCAGCACGGTAGGCGGAATACCGACCACCGAGGCCACGGCCATCACCTTCATCACCTCGTTCTGGTCCATGTTGATCAGGCCGAGCACGCTGTCCAGCAGGAACTCATTGCGGTCGCCCAGTTGCTGCTCGAACTCGCTCAGCGAAGTCAGGTCCTTGACCACCAGTTTGATGCGTTTGGGCGCATCCGCGCCAAACCAGTCCGGCGTCGCTTCATCCAGGTAACTCATCATCCGCAGCATGCCGTGCAAGGTGTTGTGCAGCGCGCCGATGCGCCGCCCCATCATCCCCACCTCGTGCAGCATCTGTTCCAGTCGCCGTGAGGCGCGCTTGCCCTTGGGGTGGTTGAAGGCTTGGCGTGAGAACTCGCTCATCGTGCTCTCCAGCGATTCGAGCAGATCAGCCAGGCGATCGACGATGTGCTCGATCATGCGCAGGAACAGATCGGCCGAACCGTGGCAGGGGTGCTTGCCCAGCTCCGCCTCCACGCCTTCCAGCGCATCGATGCGGTGCTCGCGCTGCACCACCAATGCCTTGGGTGCGACCACAAAACCCAGCGGCCCGACCACGTGCTCCACCTCGTACTGGAAGCGCGGCAGATTCAGCACCAAGGCCTCGCCTTCAACGCGCACCCGGCTGCTGAACTCGATTTCGCTGATGCCGGCACGGTCGGGAATAACGAAGCCCACCTGCGCCGAGGCCTGCGCCAGCTCCTCGGGCGTTGGTTGGCACAGGTCCACCCATAACGACGCGGGCGCCGTACCGCCAGCAGCGGTGGCAAGGGTGCGGCATTGGAGCATGGCGTGATTCCGCTTCGAGACCAGCGCTCATCCTCGTCTGCAGCGCACGCCGAGTAAAGCCACGGGCAGCTCAGTCCAGCGCTTGCGCGGCGTACCAGTCCGCATACGGCGTGTTCTTGGCCAGGTGCCGATTGAGGTCCGGTGCACCGTCCTGCCACCACACCGGGCCACGTTCCCCCAAGCCATGTTTGGCCGCATCCACCGCTGCCCCGGCCTTGGCCAGCAGTTGCCGATCACCTGAACGCCGCGCCGCGCCGACTTCCCTCCGCGCGGCCATCAGTTGGCTGACCAATGACGCCCGCAGCTGCTCGGGCAGGCCCGGATTGCTGGCCCGCCACAGCCGCCCGCGCACCACCAGATAGCGGCCGTCGAGCGTGCGCAATGGTGCCTCGGCCATTCCACAGCTCCTTCAATCAGGGCCTAAGCAGTATCCCACCTGCCCACGGTTGCAAAGCGCGCCCGCCTTCACGCAAGCTCGCCATTCCTTCAACCACCAGTCCAGCCATGCAAGACAACATCATCCAGATCATCCCCGCCGACGGCTGGGTAGCCGTGTTCGAAGAAGCCGGTGACGAAAGCGCGCAGAGCCTGGTGTGCTTTGCGGTAGTGGAAGAAGCCGGCAAGCGCGCCGTGCGCCCGATGCTGGCCAACGGCAAGCAGATCAGCTTCGCCGACACCCTGCCCAACTTCGTCCGCGTCGAAGAAGCCGACGCCTTCGAAGAAGAGGATGAAGACGAAGAGGACGAGGAAGAAGAAGACGAAGAAGAGGAGGAGGAAGAAGAGGCCTGAGCCGCTTCTTCCGACTTTGCTTTCAAGATCTTGTGGGAGCGGTGTAAACCGCGAAGCTGGCGGCGATTCAGGTCACTGGCTTCGCGGCTTGCGCCGCTTCTGCAGGCACACTTCAGGCATTACCCGCAACTGAAAATTCGCGGGCAACTGCTAATGCTTGTGCGGTGCACGGCCCGAGCCTGATTTCTTCCCGCCGCCGTCCTGTTTGTTCACCGTCGCCCAGGCGATGCGTTCGGCGTCCGCCTTCGAACGCCCCTGCTTGCGTTCACTTTGCTCGATATGTGTGGCCTGCCGCTTCTGCTTGCCTGTATAGGCGCTTTTGTCACCCTGTGTCATCGCCATGCTCCGCTGTGGGACGAGTTCACGCTAGGCCAGCCAACGTAAGCATCGCGTGCATGATGGCGAAGCATCCCGGCATTCATCCCATGCTTCAGCTTGCAGTGGCGTAGTTGAATACCGGGCATTCGCGCGCAGCTAACAACAAAGGCGCATCACACTAACTCCTTGCTTGCTAGTGTGCGGATGGACCAGTGCGATGCTGGTCCTTGCCCCAACCAAAGGAGCATCGTGATGAAACACCTGCACCTGCGGAGTGTGTTGCTGATTGCCGTCACGCTACCCACCTGTACGCCGGTAGCCACCGCTGGCGCACCATCCGCCCAGGAAAGCCCACCGACAGCAGCGCTCGGCCAAGGTTCTGCCGATCAACCTGGCAGCGATGCGTGGATCACACGCGAAGTCAAGGAAAGACTATCCAGCGCAGCAGACATGCCGGGCATGGAGATCCACGTGGAAACACGTGGTGGCATGGTCTCCCTGAGTGGCCAGGTGGCAAGTCAGGCAGATGCTGACCGCATGGTCAATATCGCGCGCACAGTGGACGGCGTCATCAGTGTCGACGACAGCCGGCTGATCATCGGCGGCGAACCGTCGCAGTGACCAGAGCGGCCGCTGCACGATTAAAACGTACACAGCGTGCCAAAGCTGGAGTACATGCGTGGGCGCGATGCGTGGGCGAAGCGCTGGCTGCAAAACAATGGTGGCAAAGCGACGTCGACACAGAACAACGTCGTTGAGCCGCGGGCGCGCATCCTTCAATAGTGCCGAGCCAATCACGGCCCGGCCGGGAGCGCGGGGTGCGATGTACGGCCCGGAGGGGCCTCCAACCACCCCCCAACCGCCGCACCCACGGGCTGGGGTCGGCGCT
>NZ_JBRRDW010000047.1:0-36821 GCF_056759895.1 Stenotrophomonas sp. STEN038 | reverse complement strand
AATTGAATCATTGCTTGATTAAACGTCTGCAAGATGGACAGTCATCCATTCCTGCAGGCGTCCTCACAAGATACCTGCGCATACTTTCAAAGAACTTCGAATCGGGCCTCAACGCCGTCTTCGTAGGCTGCGACGTTTCCGTCGTAGCGAGCCGCCCATTATAGCCGGCTTTTCTGCTTCGTCAACACCTTTTTGAGAGGTTGTTGACTCGGCGGCTTCAAGGTCGGCCCGAAGGCTTTTCGTCGAAGCGAGCCGCCTATTATGGCAGGCTTTTTGTTTCCGTCAACACCCTGTTTCGAGGTTGGTGACGTCGCTCCTTGGCGTCGGTCACTGCTGTGATCGGCGCCGTGAAGCGAGGAGGTGGATTCTAGACATCTTTGTGAAAATCGCAATCACTTTTTGTTGCAGAGCGGCAAATCAGGGCTTGGGGCCAGAGTTGGCAAAGTGCGGCGTTGCCTTGAGCCTGCTTTCGCTCTTTTGTCGCCCATTACTTGCTGAGGACCATATCTGGAGCAAGGGTCGATGCCTTGCTGGGCGGGTGGTGCGGAACGCTCGGTTCACCTGGTTGGGCGCTGCCGTGCTTCAGCGCGAAGAGCTGCCCTCACCCCAACCCCCGCTCCGCGCCCCGGCCCTTACGCTGGCGCAAGGGCGTTCGATGGGCAGCGAACCAATGGTTCGCAAGCTGCCCCTCTCACCCCGCGAGCGGGAGAGGGGTTATTGCTCCGCTACTTTTGTCTGGGACCTTAGAGCGGCTTGCTGGGCCACAATGCGGCTTGATCCGTTGCACCTCCATATAGATGACCAATCCGGCTTCGCGTTCGTTCTTTCGTGATCTCTCGCTGCCCGCTGTGGTTGCCGGCTTCATTACGGTGCTGGTGGGCTTTGCCAGTTCGGCGGTGATCGTGTTCCAGGCGGCACAGGCGGTTGGTGCCGGGCAGGCCGAGATTGCGTCGTGGATGTGGGCGTTGGGCATCGGCATGGGCGTGACCTGTATTGGTCTGTCGCTGCGCTACCGGGTGCCGGTGGTGACGGCCTGGTCTACCCCGGGTGCTGCGATGCTCGTGGTCGGGGCGACCACGCTGCCGCTGTCCGATGCGATCGGTGCGTTTGTGCTGGCCGCGTTGATGGGCACGGCGGCCGGTTTCTCGGGGGTGTTCGAGAAGGCAATGCGACGGATTCCGGTGTCGCTGGCCTCAGGCATGTTGGCCGGGGTACTGCTGCGCTTTGGCCTGGATGTCTTTGTATCGGTAAATACCCAACCGCTGCTTGTGTTGCTGATGTTTGCCACCTATCTGATCGGGCGGCGCTGGTTGCCGCGCTATGCGGTGATCGCGACCTTGCTGGTGGGCGTGGCGATCGCCAGCGGCAAGGGGCTGATGCACATGGAACAGGTGCAGCTGCAGATGGCGCTGCCGGTGTTCACCGTGCCGACGCTGTCATGGGCGGCGTTGTTCGGCATCGCCCTGCCCTTGTTCATCGTCACCATGGCATCGCAGAACGTGCCGGGCGTGGCGGTGTTGAAGGCCTCGGGCTATGACGCGCCGATTTCACCAGTGATCGGTTGGATCGGGGTGGTCAACACTGCACTGGCGCCATTCGGTGGCTATGCATTGAATCTGGCCGCGATCACTGCGGCGATCTGCATGGGCCGGGATGTGCATGAAGATCCGGCGCGGCGTTATACGGCGGCAGTGAGTGCCGGCGTGTTCTATATCGTGATCGGCCTGTTCGGTGCGACGGTGGCGGCGGTGTTTGCGGCATTCCCCAAGGAGCTGATCGCGACGCTGGCCGGCATCGCCCTGCTTGGCACCATCGGCAACAGCCTGGCGGTAGCCTTGAAGGAAGAGGCCGAGCGTGAGCCGGCACTGGTGACCTTCCTGGTGACGGCGTCGGGGCTGTCGATGGCCGGCATTGGTTCTGCATTCTGGGGACTGGTGGCCGGCGTGATCACCTTGCTGGTGCTGCGGCGCTGATCGGTGGGCAGCCCAGCCCACTGTGACTGTTGAGGGCTGGAGGCTCCGCCTACCCTCTCCCCAACCCCTCTCCCGACGGGAGAGGGGCTTCCAGGCTCAAAGCGGTTTGACCTCGAACACCTGCTTGAGTGTGTGGCGTCCGCCCGGGGCCAGCTCGATCACATCCGGTCCGGCGTTGGCTGCCTCCACGCAGACGTAGTTGCGCCACGCTGCACCGATGTCGTCCATCTTTGCCGCCCCGGCTTCGCCTGCATTCCAGACCACGGCAGTGCGGCTGCCGCTGGTGCTGATGTCGATGGCCCGCTTGAAGCCCGGGTCGCGCAGCACGTAACGGCCACCGGCCTGGGTGTAGAGGCGATCGCTGCGACCCGGATCACGCGGGTCTCGCAGGTTCCAGTCGCCCTTCTGCACGTGCGCGTTGCCGTTGTCGAGCTTGTCCAGGTAGGTGAGCCCGTCCAGTCCGGTGACATCCACCTTCAAGGCATCGCTGACGTTGAAGTAGTTGTGCAGGGCCTGGGTGAAGCTGGTCGCCTGGCTGCCGGTGTTCTCGGTGATCAGCTCCTGCTCCAGGGTGCGGCCGATGCGCACCACCATCTGCAGGCGCAGCCCGAGGTTGTCCATCGGCGGCGGTGCAAGTGTCAAGACCACGCTGCCATCGGCTTCGCGACGGGCTTCGCGCAGCTCCCAGGCAACAGTGCGTACGAAACCATGCGCAGGCACGTCATTGCCCTGCCCTTGCCGCGAGAAGTACGGCCAGCACACCGGCGCACCACCACGGATGGGCGTGGGCGGTTGCTTGGCACTGGGCGAAAGCCACATCACGTCCTGGCCGCCATTGGGCACGAACGACAGCAACTGCCCACCGAACACGCTGATGGCCGCGGTGGAGAACGGGGTTTCCACCTTCCAGGCGGTGAAACCCTTGAAGTCGCCTGTGCTCAGGCCCTGCACATCCTTCATTGAAACGTTGCTCCGTACGATCGGTGATTGGACAAGTTGCTGGTAATTGGGCGGCAGCCGGAACGCGGTGGGCTGCGCCGGCTTGGCGTCGCGCAGCGCATGCAGGATGCGGGTGCCGGCACGGCCGTCGGCGTTCTTCCAGCCGAGGCGCTGCTGTTCGACCTGGATGGCGCGGCGGGTGGCGGTGCCGACCATGCCATCGGCGCTGCCGATATCGTGCCCGCGCGCGAGCAGCAGGGTCTGCAGTTCGCGACGCTCATCGCGGCCGATGCCGGGGTCATCGGTGGGCCAGGCCGCGCTCAGACCGCTGCCGCCGCGCAGGCGGTCGGCCAGGGTGGCGATCGCCAATGCGTAGCTCTCGGCGGCGTTATAGGAATAAATCGCATCGTAGTTGCGGAACACCAGCAAGGCCGGTCCCTTGGCACCGGCCGGCAGCAGCAAGGCCGCATTGCTGTCGTCAGCGATCGCCGATACCTGCAGCGCTTTGCCATCGGCCAGAGTGATTCCCTGCGCGCGCCAGTCGGCCAGCGGCTTGCGTTTGGTGCGGCCGGCGAGTGCGGCATTGAAGTTGGCCGGGATGCGTACTTCCACGCCCCACGGCTGGCCGCTACGCCAGCCCGACTGCTTGAGGTAATTGGCGGTGGAGGCCAACGCGTCAGGGATGCTGGCGACCAGGTCACGGCGGCCATCGCCGTCGCCATCCACGGCAATGCGGGCATACGTCGACGGCATGAACTGGGTGTGGCCGAAGGCGCCGGCCCAGGAGCCGGTCAGGCCCGTCGGGTTCAAGTCGCCCTTATCAATCAGCTTGAGCAGGGCCAGCAGTTCGCCTTTGAAGAAGGGCTGGCGGCGACCGTTGCAGGACAAGGTGGCCAAGGACTGCAGCAGCGGGCGCTTGCCGAATACGCGGCCGTAGTCACTCTCCACGCCCCAGACCGCGACGATGGTGGCCGGATCGACACCGTACTGGGCGCTGACCTGATCCAGCAGCGCGCGGTGCTGAGTGAGCAGCGCGCGGCCATCGGCGATACGACGGCTGTCGACCAGCGAGGCCAGGTAGTCCCAGATAGGCGTGGTGAACTCGGGCTGCGCATCGAGCAGCGGCAGCACGCTCAGGTCGGGGGTGATAGTGCTGAAAACCTGATCAAATTTTTCGCCGCTGATGCCCTGGGCGACGGCGGCGGTCTTGAGTGAGGCACCGCAGCTGCCGAAGTCGGTGATCGCGGCGTTGGCGGAGAAGGCCAGCGTGAGCGCGGCCAGCGTGGTGCCTGCACGCAGCAGGTTGATCGGGTTCATCCATACGCTCCTTGCACTGGAGCTTGATGATAAGCGGTGTGGTTGCGTTTGGTTGTGGGAGCGGCGTGAGCCGCGAGGCCGGGGATATTTGAACGTTGCGAAGAGCCAAAAAGCACCCCTCCCCAGCCCTCCCCTGCGCTTTGCACAACGGAGGGAGCGGAATCGTAGTGCCGAGCCATGCTCGGCAGAGGCTTCACCGGTAAGGCCCCAGCCGAGCATGGCTCGGCTCTACCTATGGATTCCTGCTATCTGCCTTCCCCTGCGCTGCGCAAGGGAGGGGGCTAGGTGCCGGCTGCGTCGAGGTAATACCAGCGGCCGTCGATGCGCTGGAAGCGACTGTGCTCGACCATCTTTACCGCGCTGCCACCGCCTACCCGATAGCGCGCGGTGAACTCGACTTCAGCTGTGTCTTCGCCGGTGACTACCTGTCGCTTCACGCTCAGGCCCAGCCATTGCGTGCGCTGGCCGGGAGCGTCTTCCAACGAAAGCGTCGCCGGGCGGGTGTCCGGGTGCCAACTGGCCAACAGGTAGTCGACGTCCTTGAGCACATAGGCGCTGTAGCGCGAACGCATCAGAGACTCGGCGTCAGCTGCAGCCTGGCCGGCGTGGTAACGGCCACAGCAGGCCGCATAGGTCTGGTCGCGGCCGCAGGGACAGGGAGTAGTGGGAGATATCTGCATCACTGCATTTTCATCCACGGACGCTGCAGTTCCAAGCGATGGCCCGACGCTGAGCGTATGGCGGCGCATCCTGCGCCAGCGTTGCCATGCGGGCGTTGTTGCCACCCGGACCGTCGTAGCCACTGGACTCACTGTACCCATGGCAGCAGCCAGCGTCCGTGTCGCCGTGGTCGGCACGTGAATGGCGCTGCCGATGGCACGCCATTGATCCGCAAGCCTTTCCTTGTATTGGCGGCTATTTTCATCGCGCACATGGCATGGGACAGCTTGGGCGGCGTGTATCCGCGCTTTTTGTGGACAGTTGTCTGCACATTGTTTTCTTGCCGATTCACGTCACATATTTGCGCGAATCCCGCCAATCCCCGGATGGGGCAACCATGAAACGCCGCCATGTGATCGCCGCAATTTTCCTGCTTGCAGGTTTGCTGCTGGGTTGTCTTCCGGTGTTCTACGCATTGCATCAAGCCCGACAACAAGCCATCGGCGACAAGTACAAGGAACTGGATGATGTAGCGCAGGGGCTTGATCGACGGGTGCGCAACGCAGTCGTCATGCTGACCAGAATGCATGCCGAAATGTCGGCCAGGGGTGAAGCCGCGTGCAGCCCTGCAGGCATCCAGCATCTACAACGGGTAGCAGCGCGAACCCAGATATCCATCGCCGCGTTGTACCTGGAAAACCATCGCGTGGTCTGTTCTTCCAGCGACCCGCTGATGCAGCGACTGGTGCTTGGGCCGGCGTCACAAAAGCGCGCTGACGGCATCCGTGTCTATTCCGATGCGCGACTGCCAGGCGTGCATGATCGCACCTATGCGGTGTTGGAGAAGGAGGGCTATGCGTTGCTGGTGTACCCGGAGGGTGTGATTGCGCCGTTCGTTCGCGCCGACCTGTCGTTGGGCCTGTTCACTCCCCGCAACGGCCGGTACAGCGTTCGCGACGGCGTCATGCTCGATCACTGGGCATCACCAATCACTACTACGCACGCACCGAGTCATTTTCTGGATGTCGAGGCTGGCTACCTGGTGACGCGGCACATCATGCAGACCGGCGACACCGGGGTGATCGTCGCCACGCCAGTTGCCAACATCGATACGCGCGTGGCTCGGTTCGGCCGTTGGTTCATCCCGGCCGGTATCGTGATCGGCTTGAGCGTGCTGGCGAGCGTGCTGCTGCTCAGCCGGCACCAGCTCTCACCGCGCAACCAGTTGCTGCGTGCGCTCAGAAAGGGCCACTTCTTCCTGTTGTATCAGCCACTGATCGATCTGCACGATGGCCGCTGCATTGGCGCCGAGGCGCTGCTGCGTTGGCAGTACGAGGAGGCTACGGTACTGCCGCCTGACCGCTTCATTCCCATCGCTGAAGAATCCGGACTCATCCAGCAGATCACTCGACAAGTGCTGCAACTGGTTGAAAAGGACATGGACAGCTTCCTGCGGCGCATGCCGGCCTTCCGCATTACGGTGAACCTGGCTGCCAGCGATCTGCAATCGGAGCAGACCCCGACGTTGCTGGGCGGGATGCTGGAGAACATCGGCCCGGGCTGTGGTCAGTTCGTGGTGGAGGCCACGGAACGTGCGCTGTTGGAAGAGACCAGTGCATTGAGCGTGCTCGACGCGATCCGCGTACTGGGCATAGAACTGGCCATCGACGACTTCGGCACCGGCTATTCCAGTCTGGCCTACCTGGCCACGTATCCGTTCGACATCCTCAAGGTCGACAAAAGC
The DNA here is from genome assembly GCF_056759895.1 of Stenotrophomonas sp. STEN038. Taxonomy (NCBI): domain Bacteria; kingdom Pseudomonadati; phylum Pseudomonadota; class Gammaproteobacteria; order Lysobacterales; family Lysobacteraceae; genus Stenotrophomonas; species Stenotrophomonas sp. STEN038. Next base: position 30,188 of record NZ_JBRRDW010000047.1, on the reverse strand, counting down.
TTCACCTCCACCGCCTGCACCCAGGCGGTGACCAGCCAGGTGGCCGAGCACATTCTCGACCTTGCCCACACCCTGGGCATGCAAACCTTGGCTGAAGGCATTGAAACCACGGAGCAGGCCGACTTCTTCCGTTGCCGGGGGGTGTTGTATGGCCAAGGCTATCTGTTCGGCCGGCCGATGAGTGCCGAAGCGCTGTTCCAGTTTGTGGCGGCCGACACCCGTGTGTATCAACCTGCGCTGCACGGGCAGCTGCCGTGCGTTGGACGCACGCAGTCGGCACTGTACCAGCGTTGTAGGGGTGGCAACTGACCAACCGGTGATCGACCTGCTTGAGCAGGTAGGCGCTGTAGCGGGAACGCATCAGCGACTCGGCATCCGCTGTGACCTGGCCGACGAGGTAGCGGCCACGGGGGAAGGTGCGAGATGTCTGCGCCCTTCCATCGCCGCACCGTTCCAAGCGATACACCGCCGCACTGAGCGTATGCTGTCGCGCCCTGCGCCGGAGTTGCCATGCTGGAGTTGATTCCACCCGAACTACCTTGGCTGCTGGTCATCGCCTTTGTCGCGGGGCTGGTGGATGCGGCAGTCGGCGGTGGTGGCTTGATCCAGTTGCCAGGCTTGTTCACCGCCCTGCCGCAGCAGACCCCAGCGGCCCTGCTGGGCACCAACAAGTTCAGTTCGGTATTCGGTACCGGCGCCTCAGCGCTGCGCTATGCGCGCGCGGTGCGCTTCCCATGGCGGCCGGTGTTGCTGGCGGCCGCCGCGGCGTTTGCGTTCTCCTTCCTTGGCGCCACCGCCGTGACCCTGCTGTCCAAGGAGGCGGTGCGGCCATTGGTGCTGACCCTGCTGATCGTGATGCTGGGCTATACCCTGGCCAAGAAGGACTTCGGCGCGCTGCACCGGCCGCGCGAGGTCGGCCGCCGTGAGCTGCTGATCGCGCTGGCGATGGGCGGGGTGATCGGTTTCTACGATGGTTTCTTCGGGCCGGGCACCGGCAGCTTCCTGATCTTCCTGTTCGTGCGGTTCTTCGGGCTGGACTTCCTGCGCGCCTCGGCCGCCTCCAAAGTGGTCAATCTGGCGACCAATGTGGCGGCATTGTCGTTCTTCGTGCCCAGCGGCAATGTGCTGCTGGCATTGGCTGTACCGATGGCGGCGGCCAACGTGCTGGGCGCGGTGACCGGCACCCGGCTTGCCCTGCGTGGTGGCACCCCATTGATTCGCAAGCTTTTTGTGGTGCTGGTTGTGGTGCTGATCGCGCGCATGGCCTGGGATACCTTCCGCCCGGCGTGAAACCCGCCTGCACATAGCTAAATCTTCATCACTGGAATTTCTTGACGTACGTCACATAGTGGCGGAGTAAGAAGCCAACCCGGGGATGGCGCCACCATGAAGAACCGCTACCAAATCGCTGCGCTGCTACTGCTTGCCGCCGCGATACTTGCCTGTGTGCCGGTGCTGTACTCGCTGCATCAGGCGCGTAAACAGGCCATCCGCGAAAAGTACGTGTTGCTGGATGACGTCTCGACGAGCATCCGCCGCGAGGTCGCTGGCACCATCGACGTGATAGAGCGCCTGAGCGCGGAAATGCGCAGCAGCGGCGATGCCCCCTGCAGCCCGGCCGGGCTGCTGCGCATGCAGCGCTTCGGCATCAGCTCGCACATCGTCAAGAGCACGCTGTACCTGCAGGACGGCAAGGTCGCCTGCTCCTCCGGCGGCGCACTGATGCGGGAGATCGTGCTGCCTCTCCATCCCTTGCGCGCAGCTGACGGCGTGCTGGTCTATACCCAGGTGCAGGTGCCCGGCTTGTCCGGTCGCGAGTACGTGATTCTGGAGAAGGACGGCTACGCGCTGCTGGTTTTCCCGGACGGACTGATCTCCCCATTCGCCCGCCCGGATCTGTCACTCGGCCTGTTCAACAGCATGGATGGCCGCTACGCCGCGCGCCAGGGCACCTTGCTGCAGCGCTGGACCACGACGGCGGTCGACAAGGACAACGACGGCCACTTCACTGACGAGGAGGCTGGCTATCTGGTGGTGCGGCGCGTGCTCCGTCCCGGCGGCACAGGGATAGTCGTGGCCACGCCACTGACGGCAATTGATGCGCGCATGGCGCAGTTCGCACACTGGTTCATCCCGCTTGGCATCATTGCCGGGCTGGCGGTGCTAGGCATGGCACTGGTGATGATCCGCCGGCAGTGGTCGACGCGTGCCGAACTGCTGCGCGCCATCAACAAGGGGCATTTCTTCCTGATGTACCAGCCGGTGTTCTGCCTGCAGGACGACACCTGCATCGGCGCCGAGGCGCTGTTGCGTTGGCAGCACGAGGACGGCACCGTGGTGCCACCGGACCGCTTCATTCCCTTTGCCGAGGATGCGGGGCTGATCCAGCTTGTTACCCGGCGGGTGCTGGAACTGGTGGTCCAGGACCTGAGCGGCTTCTTCCGCCAGTACCCGCGCTTCCGCCTCGGGGTGAACCTGTCGCCGCGCGACCTGCAATCAATGGAAACACCACAGTTGCTGGCGGATATGCAACGCGCCATCGGTGCCGGCAATGGACGCTTCGTGGTGGAAGCCACCGAGCGTGGCCTGTTGGAGGAAGCCAGCGCACAGGACGTGGTGGCGGCGATCCACGCGATGGGCATCGAAATCGCCATCGATGACTTCGGTACCGGCTATTCCAGCCTCGCCTATCTGACCACCTATCCGTTCGACATCCTCAAGGTGGACAAGAGTTTCACCTCCACCGCCTGCACCGAGGCGGTGACCAGCCAGGTCGCGACCCACATCATCGAGCTGGCACGCAGCCTGGGCATGCAGACCCTGGTGGAAGGCATCGAGACCCAGGAACAGGCCGACTTCTTCCGTAGCAAGGGCGTGCTCTACGGACAGGGCTATTTCTTTGGCCGGCCGATGCGAGCAGCCGATCTGAGTGCATTCGTGCCATTGCATACGCATCCTGGGCAACATGCAGCGCTGCAGTCAGGCACGAAGGACAAACCTGTCACCAGTCCCGATTGATCCCACGCAATGCGCCTGCAAGGCAAACGCGGGAGCCTAGCCACGTGCGGAATGACCGCAGTTGTGGAGGCTTTCCATGCAACAGGATTTTTCCGGCAGCATTGCGCTGGTTACCGGTGCCGCCTCCGGAATTGGCGAGGCGGTGGTGCGGCAACTCGCGGCGCGCGGCGCGCGGGTGTTGGCCGCCGATATCGACGGAAATGCTGCCACCGCCGTGGCCATGTCACTGGACGAGCGGGTGCAAGCCCTGCAGGTGGATGTCAGCGACCCGGACGCGGTGCGGCTGATGGTCAACGCCTGCAACGAGCGCTTCGGCGGCCTGCACCTTGCGGTCAACAATGCCGGCATCAGCGGCGCCAGCCTGCAGACCGCCGATTATCCATTGGAAGAATGGCACCGTGTGCTCGGGGTCAACCTGCATGGCGTGTTCTATTCGATGAAGTACGAAATCCCAGCGATCCTTGCCAGTGGCGGCGGTGCCATCGTCAACATGGCCTCGATCCTGGGCAGCAACGGCTGGGCCGGCGCTGCCGCCTACGTGGCGGCCAAACACGCTCTGGTCGGCATGACCAAGAGCGCGGCACTGGAATACTCCGCACGCGGGTTGCGGGTCAATGCGGTGGGCCCGGGTTTCATCGATACACCACTGCTGCAGAGCATGGACGACCGCGCCTACGCCGGGCTGGTGGCGCTGCACCCGGCCGGGCGGCTGGGCACGGCCGAGGAAGTCGCGGCGTTAACCTGCTTCCTGTTGTCGGACAAAGCCTCGTTCATCACCGGAAGCTACCACTTGGTCGACGGTGGCTATTCAGCACGATGACCTGATGTAACTGCCGTTTCACTACGCGGATTCAGGTTCGCGTTGACACGCTGCCGCTTGTCTGCCCCTAACGAATTGCTTACAAATCGGCTACGCCCGTCATGGTGGCGGGCACGTAGTCCGGCAATCACCAGGAGCATTCCGATGACGTTGTTACCGCTACGCCCGCGCCGCCTCAGCTGCGCTGTCCGCCTGTCACTGTTGTGTCTGCTGCCCAGCGCGGCCTTCGCGCAACAGGCACCAGACAGCACGCCCAAGACCCTGGACAGCATTCAAGTCACGGGTACCCGCATCAAGAAAGCCGAACTGGAAACCCAGGTTCCGGTCCAGGTGCTCACCCGCGAAGCCATCGAACGTACCGGTTACAGCTCGATTGCCGACGTGGTACAGCACCTCACCGCCAGCGGCGCTTCGCTGAGCACCAAGCTCAACTCCAGTGGCAACTTCGGCTTTCCACCCGATGGCGGCGGCGTCGGCGCCGGTGCAGCGACCGTGGACCTGCGTCATCTCGGGCCCAAGCGCGTGCTGGTGCTGGTGGACGGCATCCGCTGGGTCAATGAATCTTCCGGCTCGGGCGTTGGTTCGTCGGTGGACTTGAACACCATTCCGCTGGCGATCGTGGACCGCATCGAGGTGCTGGAAGACGGGGCGTCCTCGATCTATGGCTCCGATGCAATCGCCGGTGTGGTCAACATCATCACCAAGAAGGGTGCCGAGGGCGGCCATGTCGACGTGCAGTACGGCGACTACAACCTCAAGGGCGGCGGCACCAGCAGCATCGACCTGAGTTTTGGTGGCAGCAGCGATCGCGCGCAGTGGATTGTCGGCGCGTCGTGGTTCAAGCAGAAAGAGATCAGCTCGTCCGAATACCTGTGGGCGCGCGAGCCGGTGCCCGGCACCGGCCTGTCCAACGGCAGCTCGGCCACCCCCGGCGGCCGCACGGTGTTTGCGCCGCCGGATGGCAACAACACCTACGGCGGGCTGTGCCCGCTTGGCCAGGATGCTGCCGGCAATCCCATTCCCGGTTCGGCGACGTGCAACATCACCCTGCCCAACGGCGCCAGCTTTGCCGGTGGGACCGCATTTCCCGGCGACTTCATCCGCTTCGGTACTGCCAACCGCTTCAACTTCGCGCCCTATAACCTGCTGCTGACCCCGAACGAGCGTAAGTCGGTGTTCGGCCAGGTGCGCTTCGAGTTCACCCCGAATGTCAGCGGTTGGTTCCGCGGCCTGTACAGCGAGCGTGAGTCGGCCAACCAGGCCGCGCCGGAACCGATCTTCCTCGGCACCGATGCCGGTGTGTACAACGACTGGGCCGAAACCAAGCTGGTGATCTCGGCCAACAATCCGTACAACCCGTTCGGCTTCGACCTGACCACGATGGGCGCCAATCCCAACCTGTTCCTGTTGGGCCGACGACCGGTCGAAGGTGGTCCGCGCCGCTACGAGCAGGACGTGAAGACCTGGTACGCCGCCGGCGGGCTGGATGGTGTGTTCGAGGTCAACCAGCGCACCTGGAACTGGGACGTCAACGTGATGTCCAGTGAAAGCAAGGCTACCCAGACCAATACCGGCAGCTACAACATCAAGCACATCAACCAGGCGCTGGGTGACCCGGCCGCCTGCGCAGCGATCGCCGGTTGCGTGCCACTGAACCTGTTTGGCGGCCCTGGCACCATCACCCCGCAAATGCTGGCGTGGATCTCGCCGATCGTGCGGGACCGCAGCAAGAACACCTTGTCGCTGGGCTCGGCCAACATCACCGGCGAGTTGTTCGATATCTGGGCCGGACCGGTGTCCTTCGCCGCCGGTGCCGAATGGCGTCGCTACAAGGGCGAGTACCACCCCGACCCGATCACCATCGCCGGTGAGTACAACGGCGTGCCGTCGGGCGTGACCATCGGCAGCTACTCGGTGAAGGAAGCCTACGTCGAGTTCGACGTGCCGCTGGCGCGCGAAGGTTTCTGGGGCAAGAGCCTGGACCTGAGCATTGCCGGCCGCTACTCGGACTACTCCACCTTCGGCGGCACCAACACCGGCAAGATCGGACTGCGCTGGCAACCGGCCGATGAACTGCTGCTGCGCATGTCGTTCGCACAGGGCTTCCGAGCGCCATCAATCGGCGAGCTGTACGGCACGCTGAGCCGCTTCGACGCCACCATCGTCGATCCCTGCAACAACGCCGCATCGACCACGCCCAAGTGCGTTGCCGATGGCGTACCACCGGGCTATGAACAGGCCAATCCGCAGATCTCGGTGGTGACCTCCGGCAACCGCGACCTGCAGCCGGAAGAGAGCCGCTCGTTCATGGCCGGCGCGGTCTGGAGCCCGGGCTGGGCCGAGGACAGCAGCTGGGCGAGCAAGCTGGACCTGGGCGTGACCTTCTACCGCCACACCATCGACAAGGCGATCCAGGCACCGGATGCGCAGGCCATCATGGACCGCTGCATCGATACCCGCGATGCCGTCGCCTGTGCCAGCTATACCCGCAACGACCGCGGCCAGATCGTGCGCTTCGAGGATATCCTCGCCAACCTCGGCACCATCAATACCAGTGGCTGGGATTTCAATGCGCATTGGCTGCTGCCGGAGACCGGCTGGGGCCAGCTCGGCTTTGACTGGAAGGCGACCTGGGTGACGCGCTACGAGTTGGTCAACGAATCCGGCCAACCTGAGCCGAAGGGCCCAGGCATTGAAGTCAATGACAGCTCGATCCCGGAGTGGAGTTCGACCTTGGCCACCAACTGGGACTTCCGCAACTGGAACGTGAACTGGACGATGCGTTACATCGACCGCTTGCGCGAAAGCTGTGCCGGTGCCAATGGCTTTGCGATCTGCACCGACAGCGCTGCCGATCAGCACTGGCTGGGCGCGACCACCTATCACGACGCGCAGGTCAGCTGGCGTACCGATGCGTGGATGAAGGGCGTAAAGGTGAGCGTTGGTGTCAACAACGTGTTCGACAAGAACCCGCCGATCTGCCTGAGCTGCACGCTCAATGGCTATGACCCGGGAACCTACGACCTGCCCGGCCGCTATACCTACGCCAAGCTCAGCATGGATTTCTGAGTCGGAAAACGACCAAGGGAGCCGTAAGGCTCCCTTGGTCCAATGCCGTTGTTGTAGGAGCGGCGTAAGCCGCGAAGCCGGTGGGCGCAAGTGCCCAGTCCACTGGAATTCCTGCTGACCCAACGCCGGGCTTGTCTCGATTGCAGATTGATCGACGGCGGCAGGCGGTCCTGTTTCGCGGCTTACGCCGCTCCTACAAGAGCTGGATTGCTCAGCGCAGGAATGCGCCAGCGAGCGCCATCAGCAGCAGCACCAGTACCGGCAGCATCGACAGGCCGAAACCGAGGCCGCGGCTGGATGGGTTGCCGACGTAGGCGCGCCAGTAGATGAAGCGGCCAATCAGATATACCGCGCCGATACCTGCCACCCATTCGGCTGGCCAGAAGCGTGCAGCGATCAGCATGGACGGCAGCAGCGCGACCATCAGCTCCAAGGTGTTCATCTGCACGCGGTAGGCGCGCTCGAAGCCTTCGTGGCCGGCAACCGCGGGTGCTTTGACGCCGTAGCGGCCACGCGCCCGGCCGACCAGCACAATGAAGAACAGGTATTGCAGTACCACCAGGGCGGTGATGATTTCCACGTAATGCATGCTGATCTCCGTTGCGCGTGTTTTTGGATATGCAGAGGGTAACAAGCGCAGCGATGGCTTTGCCCTGCTTCCTTCTTTAGTGCGAGGTTGGCTCTGCTCCCTCCCTTTGGCCGAAGGCCAAGGGGAGGGTTGGGGAGGGGTGCTTTGGCTTTGGCTCGATGCGACAGCCAAAGCAACGCCAAAAGCTCCCCCCATCCGCCCTCCGGGCACCTTCCCCCGCAAGCGGGAGAAGGGAAAGCCGGGTCTCCCCCTGGCTATCAGGCCGGAATGTTCTTCTTCGTCGAAGCCTTCTTCGCTGCCTTCTTCACCGCAGGCTTAGCTTCCGCTTCCGCCGCAGCTTCAACAACCGGCGCTGCAAGCTCGGCATCAGCAGTCGCGCTGGACGCAACCGATGTCTCGGCAACAACCGGAGCATCCACCACCTCTTCCGCATTGGCCTGCGCCATCGCCCCACGCGCGCGCGCCGGCAGCTTCAGGCGATTGCCTTCGTCGTCGTACTCGATCAGCAGCACGCCCGAATCGTGGCGGCCACTGATCTCGACGAAGCAGGCACCGCCGATGAACGGCTCCAGCGTCATCACCGACTTCAGCGGTGTTGCCACCACCATCTGGAAGCCGAAGTTCTCGAAGATGTTCATCGCCAGCGCGGTGAATTCGTTGTCGGCCTTGTCGAAGGCTTCGTCCAATACCACCGCGGCATAGCGCGGCAGTTCGCCGTCTTCGCCACCCAGCTGGTAGCGCAATGCGGCAGCCAAACACGTGGTGGCCAACTTCTGGCGCTGACCACCGGACTTGCCGGCGCCGCTGCGGTAGATTTCCACCTGCTCGCGGGTATCAGCATCCAGCTCGACGCCGATGAACTCCACGTGCAGGCGCACGTCGAGCACCTGCTCGCGCCAGCGACGCAGCTCCGGTTCCTGCGCGCCGAGACGACGCACCAGCTCACGCAGCACGTTGAACTGCGACTCGGCCAGCGAGCGGTCTTCGGTCTGCTGATGCGTCAACACCGCACGCAGCTGCAACTGGAAATCCTGCACCTCCGGCAGACGCCGGTCGTGCACGTCGATGGCCAACACGGTGCCGCGGTTGAACGCGACCTGTTCCAGCGAGGCGTTGACCTCGTCCATGCGCTGCTTGATCGCCTTGTGCGCTTCGGCGGTATGCCGCTGCAGGGCCAGCAGGTTGTTCTTGCTCTGGGTCTGCAGCAACTCGAAGAAGCGGCCTTCATGGCGCGGCAGACCGTCACTCTCAAGGCGGGTCAAACGCGCAAGGAAATCGTCGGCACTGGTCAGCGACACGGTGAAGTCGCCGGAGTCTTCCGGCCACTGCTGGGTGTATTTGCGGAAGCAATCGAGCAGATGCTGGGTCAACTTGGCATCGCGGCCCTGACTGCTGCCGAGCTCTTCGGCCAGCCCACGTTCGACCACGCGGAAGTGGCTTTCCAGGCTTTCCAGGTTCAAGCCCGGCAGGATGTTCAATCGCTCTTCCAGACCTTCGCGCTGCAGCTCGGTCAGCGGTGCGCTGGCGACGCGCGCCTGGCCGTTGTCACGCAGCTGCTCCAGGCGGGCACGCTCGCGCGAGAACTGACCACGCTCAAGCCGCACGTCTTCATAGGTGCGCTTGCCCTGATCGCGCAGGCCGCGGGTCAATTCGATCTGCTGGCCGATGCGCGCCAAGGCGGTGTCGCCTTCGCGCAGGTCGACCAGCTGCTCGTCGATATCGCTCAGGCGCTGCAGACGCGGGCCGACATCGATCTCGTCCCAGTCGCGCTCGATCAACGAGTGCGCAGCCAGCTGCTTTTCCTGCCCGCTTTCGCGCTGCTTGCGCAGCATTGCCACGTCGGCCTCGCTGCGGGCGATACGCTGCGCAAGCTCCTGTCCTTCGCGTTCAAACACGCGACGCTTGTCGCGGTTGTCGTGCCCCAGCATCCAGCGCTTGCGATCGTTGACCGCGTGGCGGTCATCCTTTTCGTAGCGGTCGCCGGGGTGCTTGATCTGGCCTTCGCGGGTGATCGCACGGTCTTCGTTGCGCAGCTGGCCGGCGTTTTCCACGCAGGTGTAATCAAAGCGGCGCTGCAGTTCGTTATAGACCCAGTCGCCGTACGGATGATCGCGCAGCTGCAGCTTGTGGATCAGCGAACGCTTTTCCGGCTCGCGTGCATGCAGCAGCTCGTTGTCGCGGATGCGGAAGTACACCAGCTTGGTGCCGAGGTGGGTACGGTTGGCCCACTCGGCGACCTGCTGGTGATTCTTCTCGTCGACCAGCAGCGATTGCGCGAAACCATGCAGCACGCGCTCGATCGCACCGCGCCAGCCAATCTGGTCTTCGCGCACCTGGATCAACTCACCGACGAACGGCAGCGCGGACTCGGACAGGCCGGTGTCATCGCACAGTCGTGCACGCAGCTGCTGCAGCGGTGCCGGGATCGAGCTCGGCGTAGCCTTCAGCGACTCCAGCTCCACCCGCAATGCGGCGAAACGCTTTTCGTCATCGCGGCGCTCGGCCATGCGCTCGGCAATGGCATCGTCCACGGTACCGGCACCGGACTTGGTGCCGTCGATCAGGGCACGCGCCTGCTCAACCTGTTCGGAGAAGCCGCTGGCGGTTTCGGCCAAGGCCATGCCGAGCTGGCGGCAGGCGCCTTCCAACTGCTTGCGACGACGGCTGCGCTCTTCGACTTCGCGCTCGACGCGGGTGCGCTCGCGTTCGAGCTCATCGACACGCTCGCCGCCCTGCTCGCGCTGCTGGCGTTCCAGTTCGACCAGCTTCTGTTCGTGGTTGTCCAGCGATTGCCGGCGCTGCCCTTCCTCGCCCATCAGGCCGCGGTCGAGCATCTCCACTTCTTTCAGGCGCTCGTTGACCAGCTCCAGGCGCTTTTCCTCGCGGAAGCCGTCGATGCCGATCTGCAGGTCACGCAGCGTTGCCACGCCTTTGCGCAGCGTCATCAGGTCCTGGTGGAAATCACGCGCCGGGGTCAGGGTTTCAACCTGACGGCGCGCGGTAACCACGGCGTGGTGGGCGCCGTCGAGTTCGGCGAAATCATCGACCAGGCGGTCGGCAGCTTCGAAGGTACGCGGCTCTTCCAGCATGAAGCCACGCAGGAAGCCATTGAGGTCGCCAAGGTTCTTGGCCGACTGGGTCTTGTGCAGCAGACGCAGCGCCATGTCGTTGCCGATGCCCAGCAGGTGACGGAAGCGCTCGGCATAACCGGTGAAGCTGTCGAAGTGGCCGACGTCTTCGCCAAGGCGGCCGCGCAACTTGCGCAGGTCCAGGTCGAAGCCTTCCATCTCGGTGGCCAGGTCGAAGCGACGCGGGATCACCATGTAGTGCTTGCGCACATCATTGGCCGAGGTGCCGGCACCGGCAATCCAGAACAGACGCACGATCGACACCGCGTCGCCGCGGGCATTGAGGTATTCCAGCGCCAAAGCGCTCCAGGTGGCGCCCTTGCGCAGGTACTGGGTGGCGATTTCGCCGGACTCGCTGTCCTGCTGGTCGGCCCAGGCACCACGCACATACGACACCAGCGAGCGATCACGGCCGGAGCGTTCGGCTTCGCGCGCGGCGGCGTTGAAGTCGACGATGCTCGGCGGCGTCAGCAGTGCGCTCATGCCATCGAGCAGGGTGGACTTGCCCGAGCCGGAACGGCCGACGAACAGGAAGCCACGCTCGGCGATCGGCACTTCGGTCAGGCCGGAGAACGTACCCCAGTTAAGCACCTGCAACCGGCGCATGCGGAACTGGTTCGCGCGTGCATCGCTGGCCGGGTCGTTGAACAACGCGGCATTGGGAAGCAGGGTGTGGGAAGTGGTTTCCATACGGCTCATCCTTCAGCCGCCACGCAAGGCGCGGCGGTGGTCATTCTGGTCAGCGTGGCGTGGGCGCCAGGCATCATTCGGCGGCAGTGCCGCTGGTGTTTTCTTCGTCGTCGGCAACCGCGTCAGCGACGGCATCGCCGTCGCGCAACTGGCGGTAGGCCTCGACCAGCACCTGCACGTCCTCGGCCGAGAACAGCAGCTTCAGCGCCGGTGATACTTCGTAGCGGTCCTCGCTGCCGCGCAGCTTGGACAGCAGCTGGTTCTCGCGCATCTTGGCGATGGCCGCGGCGACCCGCTTGCCGTAACCGGCCTGGTCGGTGGAGACGTTCTTCTGGTAGATGCTCATCGCTTCCACCAGCTGGAACTCGGCCACCACCGCGCGTTCGCCGCGGGTATCGGCCTCGGCCAGCTGCTGGCGCAGGAACAACAACAGCACCGACTCGATGAAGGTCAGTGGCGCGGCGCGCAGCAGGTTGGGCGAGTCCAGTTCGGCGGTATCGAACTGGCGGGTGAAAGCCACGCCGCCGTCACGGTCCAGCACCAGTTCCAGGAACAGTTCGCACAGCAGGCTGCGGACTTCGTCTTCGTTGCGCAGCAGTGCCGCCCATTGCGCCGGCTGGCGCTGGGCGTCGACGCTGGGGCCAGCCAGCAGCAGACACAGCGCGCGGCGTGCATCGACCGGCAAGCGACCGCTGTCGCCGACGAACAAGGCGCCGCCGCTCAAAGTGATGGGTGCCGGCGCGACGGGCGCGCTGGTGGCTTCGCTATCGGTTTCGGTCTCAGACCAGTTCATCGCGTCTTTCCTTGAGGAACCAGATCAGCGGCACGCGGGCGCGTCGCACCACGCCGTCACCGCCAGTCCATTCCACGGTTTCAAGTTGGTCGGTCATCACCTTGCCATGGCGGGTGCCGATGGAGAGATAGCCGATCACGCTGCCAAGGCCCTGCCGCGCCGGCCGCTCGCGCAATACCTGCGAGATGCTCAGGCGCGGGCGTGAACCCAGCAGCATGAAGAGATTGTCTTTCAAGGTGCGCACGTCGATTTCCGACTGCGCGACCAGATCGCCAACGCTGTCGAGGGTGATCTCGGCGGCTTCGGCGTAATAGATGGAAGTATCGACCTGGTGCGTGCGCGGGTCGTGCAGGCGCCACTGGCCGATCGAGCGCACGCGCGCCGAGGACAGCGGCAGCACGAAGCCGGTGGGCGCGGTGGGACGCACTTCGTCACGAAGTTGCAGGGCCTGCCCCTGCGCTTGCTTGAGCAACTGGTTGAGGCGGCGCTGTTCCAGATAACCGCGGCTCTGCACGAAACCACGCAGGCTGCGGGCGAAATGCTGCATCACCTCGTGGACCTGGCCGCCGCGTTCCAGCAAGGTGCTGGTGAAGTTGCGCAGGAAGTTGCGCTCGTTGCGGTCCAGCTTGCGGGTGAAGCCACGGTTGAGCACGGTGTCCAGCGCAGCATCGAGTTCGCCGCTGCGGCGCGGATCATTGAGCAGGTCCCAGAACGCCTGGAAGCTGCGCCCGGCATCGGATTCGCCGATCACATCGACGCCGTTGAACAGGCGATCAAGCACGTCGCCGCGCGCGCCTTCGTCGTCGATGATGCGTTCGCGGAAGCGACGGTTGAGCTGTTCGAAGTCATCGCGCACGCGGCGGAAGTCTTCGGCCAGATCATCGGCCAGACGAATCACGTCGCGGGTGCGTTCCAGCGCGCGCTTGCCATCCAGCGCGCTGACCTTGCCGGTGGACACCTGCGCGATCTCGGCATCGATCCGGTCGCGCTCGGCCTTCAATGCGGCCAAGCGTGCTTCCGGATCGGCCTCGGTCTGCTGGGCCAGCTGCGAGATCTGCTGCATCACCATGGCCAAGCGGCTTTCTGTGGCCAGGCTGGCGTTGTGCTCGATGCCGGCGATGAAGCGGATCGCCTGCACGGCGTGCCGCGACAGCTCGTATTCCTCTTCGCTCGCGCCTTCAGGCAGGCGCCGTACCAGCCAGCCCTGGGCCAGCCAGTAAGCGATGTAAGCCGGCGCGGTACGCGGCAGCTCGACCTCGAGCTCCTCGCCATTGAGCGTGTCCAGCTGCTGCTGCAGGCGCTCGGCGAGGATGGAGCCGGGGATGCGGCGGTCCGCTTCCAGCAGCAGGCCCTGCAACAGGCCCACCAGCACCGGCGCACGGTCGGAGGCCAGCAGTTTCCATAGCGGCTGCTCGCGCAGACGCTGGTAGCCGGCGATACGTTGGCGGTACTTCATCGAGCGCGTGCGATCCCTGGGCTCAGCGTCGGGCGTGGCCGACTTCGATGAAACGCAGGAACTCGGCGCGGGTGCGCGCGTCGTCATGGAAGGTGCCGCGCATGCGCGAGGTGACCATGCTGACACCACGCTTGTGGATGCCGCGGGTGGTCATGCATTCGTGTGCGCCTTCCACCACGATGCCCACGCCCATCGGCTGCAGCACGTCCTGGATGACGTCGGCGATCTGCGCGGTCATCTTTTCCTGCACCTGGAAGCGCCGCGCATAGGCCTCGACCACGCGCGCCAGCTTGGAGATGCCGACCACGCGGCCATTGGGGATGTAGCCGACGTGCACCCGGCCGATGATCGGCGCCATGTGGTGTTCGCAGTGGCTTTCGTACTCGATGTCACGCAGCACGATCATTTCGTCGTAACCGGCCACTTCCTCGAAGGTACGGGCCAGGTATTCGCGTGGGTCGTCGTTATAGCCCTTGAACCAATCGCCATAGGCCTCGGCTACCCGGCGCGGGGTGTCGAGCAGGCCTTCGCGGGAGGGATCTTCACCGGCCCAGCGCAGCAGGGTGCGCACGGCGTCTTCAGCCTGGGCTTGGGTGACGGACGGGTTCTTCGGATCGGCCATTACAGAACTGCGCTTGGATTACGGGGTAGACATGCTACCAGCCGGGGCTGTGGAGGAGCATTTACGGCGCCTTGACTGGCGCCGGCGAGCCGGCTCCGCTAGATCTATTTCATTGTTTTACATGGAATTTTTGAAAGCCGGCCGATCCGCCGGCTCAATCTGCCTGCCCTGCGGCCTGCCTGGCCGTGGCGGCATCGCGCTCCAGCGCCTGCAACAGGCTGGGCGCACGCGCGGTGCCGATATCGGCGATGCGCCAGCTGCCGCCCTGACGCTGCAGGGTCAATTGCAGCTGCAAGGGGTGCTGTGGGTCATCGAGCTGAGCGCTGGCACGCAGCTGGCCGTCTGCCAGCGGCTGGATATCGAAGCTGAGCTGGCGCAGGTCCTGCGCGGTGTCCTGGCAGTCACAGAGCGGATCGCCGTCCAGATAGCCGACTTCGCCGGCGTACGCGTCGCTATTGGCCTGCATCGCGGCGATCAGGGCGGGCGTGTAGACATCTTCGTCGGGCAGGATGGCGTCCAGCCCGGCATCCGGGTGGTAGCCGGTGTAGATGTGGCTGAGGAAGCTGCGGGCGGAGCTGATGTCCTGTGCGCTGGTGCTGGTCGTTGCTTGGCTTGGCTCGGGCGTGACGGTGGCCGGTGCGTCCTTGTTGCAGGCGGTCAGGGCCAGGAGCAGCAGCGTCGTGGTTGCCAAGGTTTTCATATGCGTCCTTGCGGTGTTCTGTGGCCAGGTTTCTGGTGCCGAAAACGACAGCGCATCAATCATCCAGAGTATCTGGCTTCTTCAGCGCCTTTTTCTCATCAGCAACCAGGCGACGTTCCACTTTCTTAACGTCTTCAGCGGGAGGAATATCCTCCGGGGCGATTCCGCGAGCCAGCAGTGTCTGGCGTACCGCTTTGTTGTTGGTGACATGCTCGGTCGATATCTCGAGCTCGCTGACCATCTGCTTGCCTTTCGCGTTGTGGATGGTGATCTCGGTGGCGAAGTCCTTCGCCTTCAGCAACAACGTGGGAGCGAAGTCAGCAAGCGGCCTGTTCGCCGGAACACTCCAGCGAACCTTCATTTCCTGCGTGTTCCTGCCAAACAAGGCTGTGTCGCCCTTGCTGCGGATCAACGCGAAATCCTGATTGCCGCCAGTCTGTTGAAAGATCACGCTGGAGAGTTCTTTTTCCGTCTCACTCAACTTGCGCCGGGCTTCAACACGCTCATTTTCCAGCAGACGCTGCTCGATGAGCTCCGCACGGCGGGTCTGCATTGCGAAGTAAGTCTGGGCAAAGGCAATCTGTTGCTTTCGCGGATCCCCATTCTGGGCAATCAGGTAGCAGGCGTAGCGGGTCAACATCATGTCCTCGACATCCCGCTGGCTCCCAGAGCCCAGATCAACCATTTTGTTGACGTCAACAAAATGGTATTCGATGGCATGTCCGGAGACCTCGCATGCCGTTTTCGCCTTGGATATGACCGTGCTCGAAAAATTGCGCCATTCGGCGTAACCCAACAGATGCTGCAGGTCTCTGGCCAACCAGAATTCCACACCACCGTCGGTCCGTTCCGCATGTGCTTCAAAGTCACGCGTGAGCGCCTGCACAAAATCCGTTTTCACTACCTGCCTCCTTTCCATCCGGAATCCACACTGGGGATCATAACGACCCCCTCAACCGCTGCGCCAAGCCGGACCAACGGCTGGCGTGGCGGGCCAGCGACGCTTCGATGACCTCGGCACTGCCGGCCAGATGCAGACCGTTCCTGGCGCGGGTGATGCCTGTATAGAGCAGCTCGCGGCTGAGCACGCGGTTGTCGCGGCGCGGCAGCTGCAGCCAGACCTGGTCGAACTCCGAGCCCTGCGCCTTGTGCACGGTCATCGCAAAGGCGCTTTCGTGCAGCGGCAGCGCCGCCGGGTGGAAGGCACGCGGGTTGGCGGGGTCGTCGCCGGGGAACCAGGCGCTGAGGTTGCGGCCATCGCCATCACGCAGGCAGATGCCGACGTCGCCGTTGAACAGGCGATGGCGGTAGCTGTTCTCGCCAATGATCAGCAGGCGGCCATGGAACCAGCCCGGGCCCAGCGCGCGGCCACGGGTGCCGGCCAGCAGGTCTTCGATGCGGGCGTTGAGTCCGCGTGCGCCCTGCGGGCCTTCGCGCACGGCAGTGAGCAGGCGCATGCGGCCCGCGAGCGCCAGAGCATCGGCGGGCGTGGCCGCGTCGGCCAGTGCCTGCCAGTACTGCTGCAAAGGCTCGCGCCAGACTTGCAACGGATCGATATCGCCTTCGTGGAAGTGCACGCCGGTCAATTGGGCGTCGCGCAGCAGCTGCAAGGTCTGCACCGCATCGCCGTCACGCATGGCGCTGGCCAGCGGTGCGAGCTGCAGGGCTTCGCTCTGGCGGTAGCCGCGCTGCAGCTGCACACGGGCGCCGGCGAAGTCGGCAGGTTTGGCTTCGATCGCATCGGTCGGCAGTTCGCCCAGCAACGGGCGCAGCGCGTCGGCGTCCGTTGCGGTCGTGCGCTGGCCATCGCCGGCGGCACGTAGGATGGCACTGAGCACGTCGCCCGCTTCCACCGACGGCAGCTGGTCGGGATCGCCGAGCAGCACCAGGCGGGTGCCGGCGGCGATGGCTTCGACCAGCTTGGTCATCAGTGGCAGGTCGATCATCGAGGCTTCGTCGACCACGATGACGTCATAGGGCAACGGGTTGTCGGCGTGGTGGCGGAAGCGCGGGGAGTCCGGGATCACGCCGAGCAGGCGGTGCAAGGTGGTGCCGGTGCTCGGCAGTTGCTCGCACAAAGCGCTGTCGATGCCTTCCGCCGAAAGCTTCTGCAGGGCATGGCGCAGGCTTTCGGCCATGCGCTCGGCGGCACGGCCGGTCGGCGCTGCCAGGGCAACACGCGGTGCTGGTTCGTTTGTGGCCTGTGCCTGTGCGGCCAGCAGCACCAGCAGACGGGTGATGGTGGTGGTCTTGCCGGTGCCGGGGCCGCCGGTGACCAGCAGCAGGTTGTGGCGCAGGGCGGTGGCTGCCGCTCTTGCTTGGTGGTCTAAAAGCTTCCCCTCATCCTCCCTTCGGGTACCTTCTCCCGCAGGCGGGAGAAGGAAGAGATCCGGCTGCGCTGAGGTCTGTGGTTCTTGCGGCGCTGCCTGCCCCGGAAACAACCGAGCAAACACCCCCGCCAACCCAGCCACATCACCACCAGCAACCGGTGCCTGCCCGATCCGCTGCAGACCCGCCGCCAGGCGGCGCTCGTACTCGCGATACCGACGCAGATACAGCAGCCCGTTCTCCCACACCAGCGGTGCCTGCTGCGACTCCGCACCGTTATCCACAGCTGTGGATATCCACTTCGACGCCTCCAGCTGCGCAATCCACTCCTCGGCAGCCGGCCATTCCACACCGGCATCCACCAAGCGTTGCGGCTGGGTCGGATCAAAGCCGGCATGCCCCTGTGATACCGCCAGTGAGGCCAAGGCCGCAGCAGCCAACACCGCATCCGGCGTCTCTGCATCCAAGCGCCGCAGGCTTTGCGCCAAGGCATGATCCAGCGCACGCAGCGTGCCGGTTTTGTTCAAAGCGGCCAGCAGGCTCATGCCTCGCCTCCCAGTCGTGCCAACAAGGCCGCATGGCCATCGCGGCCACCGGCAAACAGTTCGTCCACCGCGAGCACCAGCTCTGGCACAAAGTTATGCGCGTACAGACCCGGCGACTGCGGGCGCGTTGCATCCAGCCCGCGGCAGAACAGGTAGCGGATGCCACCGAAGTCACGCGCATAGTCGTAGCCGGCACCGAGGCGGAAACGCAACCAGCGGTGCAGGGCCACGGTATAGATCAGCGCCTGCAGGTCGTATTCGCTGTGGCGCATGGCTGCGTCCAGCTGCGCCGGGGCGTAATCCGGCAAGCGGTTGGATTTGTAATCGAGCACATACCAACGCCCGTCGCGGACGTAGGTAAGGTCGATCTTGCCGGTCATCAGCCCTTCCAGCTGACGGCGCAGGCCAAAGCCGTTACGGCCGCGCACAACCCCATGTGCATGCAGCACGCGCAGCAGGGCCGGCACGGTGGTCGGCTGCATGGCGAAATGGAACTCGATTTCGGCGCGGCGCTCGCCTTCGTCCAGCGAATGCAGGGCACCACCTTCGGGCAAGGTAACGGTCAGGGTCTGGCCAATCAGTTCGGTCAGCAGCGCTACGCCGTCTTCGATCTCTTCGTCGATATAGCCGTCTGCGCGCATGGCCTTGGCGATGATCTCGCCCTGCCCTTCGGGTGCCTGTTCGGTGGGTTCCCAATCCCGCCAGATGCCGAAATCGACGTTCTCCAATGCGGCATGCAGCACGTTGCCGAAACGGCTGCCGGCAAAACGCGGATCGAACACTTCCGTTTGTGCGGCGGCTTCATTGGCCGGCTCGGCATCGACGTCGACCTGCGCCGGCTCATCGGCGGCGCCGCCGCTGTCTTCGGTTGCGGCGGCGGCAGTGTCATGGCCGCCCTCGGCATGGGCGAGCTGGGTGAAGCTGTAGACCCACCAGTCGTGCGGCACGCTGCGGCGCACCTCGCGTACCGGCGGCAGAACCTGCTCGCGTTCGGGCGGCAGGCGCGTTGGCGCCGGGCCGCTGTCGTCTTCGATCACCTGGATGTCGGCGTGCTCGGGCAGACCCTGCAGCATCGGCCCGAGCCGTGAGGTGGCCAGGCCAGTCAAGGCGCCGCCACTTATCCACAAGGCGTGCTCGGCGCGGGTCAGGCCGACGTAGAGCAGACGCGCGGTTTCGGCCTCCTCATCGGCATTGACCTGCTGGCCGACGGCCTTCCAATCCGGGTCTTCCTTGTCGATCTTCCAGTGCAACACGCGCTGTTCGCCGTCATGCACGGTGCGATGGTTGCTGCTGTCCGGCGCATTGGTGGCGATGCCGACAAAGGGCAGGTAGACCAGCGGGTACTCCAGGCCCTTGCTCTTGTGCAGGGTGATGATCTGCACACGGCGGGCGTCCGATTCCAGCCGCAGCAACTGCGCTTCGTCGCCTTCATCGGCGTGCGCGATCTGTGCCTGCAGCCAATCGAGCAGGCCGTGCAGGCCGATGCTGCGGTTGCTGGCTTCCTGCAGGGCTTCGGCCAGCTGCAGGTAGTTGGTGAGGCGGCGCTCACCGTCGATCAACAGCAACAAGCGCTCGGCCTGTTCGGCACACAGGTCCGATAGCAGGGCGAGCACGCCGCCACGCTGCCAGCGCTCCCGCCATTGCAGCAGGCGTTCCTGATGCAGCCGCTGTTGTTCGCCTTCATGTTCCATCGCGGCGATGGCGGCTGCGCTTTCGCCCAGCAGCACGGTGGCAAGCGCGGCACGCAGGCGGCCTTCGTCGGCCGGTTGCAGCAGGGCCAGCAACAGCAGGCGCAGTTCGTGCGCCTCGGCGCTGGCGAACAGGCTCTGCTTGCCAGCAGCGACCGCTGGGATGCCGAGCGCGGCCAAGGCCTGCTGCACGCGCGAAGCTTCCTTGTGCGAGCGCACCAGCACGGCAATATCACCCGGCTGCACCGGCTTGCCATCGACCAGCGCGCGCTCTTCGCGGGCAGCACTGAGCACCCTGTGGATATCTGCCACGCAGGCCGCAGTGGCGGCATCGCGCGAGGCATCGGCCTTCAATGGCTTACCGTCAGCATCGCCTGCAATCAACTGCAGGGTGAGGGCAGGTGCCGGCTTGCCTTCGAACAGGTAGTCGGCGTCGCTGCGCTTGCTGCCCGGCAAGACCGGCTCGAACTGGATGCGCTCGTCGAGGAAGGCTTCGGGGCCGGCGTTGTCGTACAAGGCCTGGATCGCACGCAACACGCCTGGACGCGAGCGGAAGTTGCGGTCCAGCGCGGGTGCGGCTTCGGCCAATGCTTTGGCCTGCAGATAGGTATGCACGTCGCCGCCACGGAAGCCGTAGATGGCCTGTTTGGGGTCGCCGATCAGGAACAGCGCGGCGTCAGCGCCATCATCGGCCGCGAATACGCGGCGGAAGATGTCCCACTGGCGCGGGTCGGTGTCCTGAAATTCGTCGACCAGGGCAAAACGATATTGCGCGCGCAGGCGTTCGGCCAGATGCGCGCCATGCGGGCCGTGCAAGGCATTGGCGACGTTGTCGATCAGATCGTCGTAGGTCTGCTGGCGGCGCAGCTGCTTGAGCTGGGCCAAGCGCTGGCGAACCTCGCCGCGTAGCTGGTGCAACAACACGATGGACTGCTGTCGCTGCCACTGCGTTACCTGCGCCAGGGTCTGCAGGTAGTCGGCGATCAGCGGCTGCAGCGGCGATTGCGGGGTGCTGCCGGCCTTGGCCTTGTTGGTCTTGGCAGTGAGCACGTCCAGCGTCAACCGCTCCAGACGTTCGTCCAGTTCGGCGGTCGGATCAGGGTGACGGCTCCATTGCAGCAATTGCTGGAACAGCGGCTCGATCCAATCGGGCTTGTAGCTGGCCTTGTTGAGGATGCCGCCTTCCAGCGCACCACGCAGTTGTTGCAGATAGGTGTCGCCATGCTCGGCGATGCCGGCAGCAAGGCGCTGCGCAGCGCCGTCGCGGAACGGGCGGGGGTCTTCGATCAGGGTCTGCGGCGGCTGTGGATAAAGTGGCAGCTCGGCCGCCAATGCGGGCAGATCCCGGGCCAGTGCATCCGGACTTTTCCACAGGCCGAGCAGCGCCTCCAGATGCTCGCCCTGCCCTGCATGCAGGCGCCACAGGTCCGCCGCCAGCTCGGCATGCAGTTCGCGGGTATTGGCCAACAACTCGGGCGCGGCAAAGGTGTGGCCGCTCTCCAAAGCGTATTCGCCCAACACGCGGGTACAGAAACCGTGGATGGTGAAGATCGAGGCCAGGTCGGTTTCTTCAGCGGCAATGCGCAGGCGCCGGCCCAGCTGCGCGGCGCTTTCCGCACCCTGCTGCAGGTGGCGCTGCAGGATGGCGCGGGTCAGCGTGGTTTCGGGGCTGTCGTTGTCGTCCGGCGTGCTGTCGACCACGCGCGCAGCCAGCTCCAGGCGTTCGCGGATGCGCTTGCGCAGTTCCTGGGTTGCGGCGTCGGTGAAGGTGACCGCGAGGATCTGGCCCATGCGCAGGCCCTGCTCCACCACCAGTCGGGTGAACAGCGTGGCCAGGGTGAAGGTCTTGCCGGTGCCGGCGCTGGCCTCGATCAGGCGCAGACCATCCAGCGGCAAGTGCAGATACGGGTCCTGCTGCAGCGCTTCGGTGCTCATGCGCCGGCTCCGTTCATGGCATCGTTTTCAGCGTCGAAATCGGGCAAAACGCGGCCCTCGCGTAGCGCGGTAAATATCAACAAGGCGTTGTGGATAAATCTGTGAGTAGTGCTTGGCGATGCGAACGGATCGGTGCCACGCAAGGCCAATTGCAGGGCTTCGCCGTTGCGCTCGCCCCAGCTGTGTTCACTGCCGTACCAGCGCGCCTGTGCGGCGTTTTCGCGTTTGTCATCGTCGGCGTTGTAGATCTCCAAGCCGGTGTAGGGAGCGAACAGCAGCGGCGCCTGCATTCCTTCAGAACGTAGACGCAGCAAGGCTTTCAGGGCTTCCTGTGCAGCCTCTGCAGAGAGCTCTGGAAGCCGATGCGGGCCATAGCCAGCCTGCCCGTTGTCATGGAACTGCAGCATCGATGACGGCACACCGGCAGCGTTCACCAGCAGCCAATCCAGGCCGCCGCGCAGCACATAGGCCACCCCTGGCGACCCCGCCTGCAGGCGGACCAGGCCCTGTGGATGAATCTGCTCGACACGCCCGTGCAGGCGCACACCATCGAGCTGAACTTCGTAGCGCTGCGAGTCCAGCGGCTGGTCGTCGTACCACTGCGAAAACGTTTCCGCGCAGGGCCGGATGCGGCTGAGCATGCGTTCGAACTGCTGCCGCCCAAGAGCACCGGAAGGCAACAACGCACGGGCGCGCAGGCGCTGGTACAAGCCGGCTTCGCGGCCTTCCAGCAGGGCACTGAGTACGTGTTGCTGCAAGGACGAGTGCAGGCGGCCGCCACTGGGTACCAGCAGCGGCTCGATGTCTTCGCTGTCATCGATTTCACCGGCCAGGCGTAGCCCCAGCCGCTGATTCAGGAACTGCGCGGCCGGGTCACTGATGAAACGCCGCAGGGCATCCAGCGACAGGCTGTCGTCGTTGAGCGCGGTGGGCAGCGGTGCATTCAGCGGGCCATCGAACCATGGCGCCAGCCGTTGTCGGCTGCCGCCGACCGCGCTGGCGGCCGGATGCCATTGACGCCGGTAACTGAAACGACGCGGCTCGCCATCGCCGCCAAATGCCGCCGGGGCGAACGGCTGCAGCGGATGCCGCACCACCAGTTGCTTGCGCGCGGCAGCGCTATCCAAGTGATACGCCGACGCCGCATTGACCAGTTCGCTGACCAGCACCGAGGGTTCGCGCACGCTGCCGTCACGGGCATCGGCACCGAGATAGCTCAGGTAGAACACGTCCTGGGCCGAAGCAAACAGCTGCAGGAACAGGAAGCGGTCGTCCTCGCGCAGTGAGCGGTCGCCGTAGCGGCGACGCTCGGTGTCGAGCTCGGCGGTAAGCCGGCTCAGGCCAGCTGCCGGATCGCGGCGCGGGAAATCACCGTCGTTCAAGCCCAGCACGCAGATCACCCGGAACGGCAGCAAGCGCATCGGCACCATGCGGCCGAAGCTGATGCCGCCGGTCAGCAGCGGCGCGCGGGTATCCGCTTCGGACAGCACCGAGGCGAAATGCGCGCGGACTACTTCGGCCGGCACCGGCGCGTCGAAACCGGCGCTGTCGGCTTCTTCGGCGAATTCGTTGACCAGCTTGCGCAGGCGGTCCAGTGCGCGCACAGCGGAAGGCTCGGTCGGCGTTTCCGGCAGCAGCGCCAGCAGCAGGCCGAGCAGGCGCTCACGCCATTGGTTGGGAGTCAGTGCTTCGGCCAGGGTCTTCTGGTGGCGAGCGAGAACACGCAGCAGGCGGATCAGCGCATCGAGTGCAGCCAGACCGCCGCCTTCCAGCTCCGGCCACGGCGCGACGCCTGCGATGTCCTCATCACTGCCGCTGGCGTGGCCGAGCAGCAGCCGGTCCAACGCGAACTGCCAGGTGTAGGCATCGTCGGCCGGCGCCTGATGCTGCTTGCGATGGCCAGCATCGAGGCCCCAACGCGCGCCGGCGGCCTGCAGCCAGCCGTGCAGGCGTTCGAACGCAGCCGCGTCCAGACCGGAGGCGGACGCCAGCGGCGCGCTGGACAGCAGGTCGAGGATTTCATTGAGGCCGAAGCGCGATACCGGCAGGCCCAGCAGCTGCACGAATACCTCGGCCAGCGGCTCGCCCTGCAGCGGACTGGCATCGGCCAGCGCCCACGGAATATGCGCATCGTTGCCGCCACGGCCGCCGAACACCGATTCCAGGTAGGGCACGTAGGGATCGATATCCGGCGCCAGCACTGCGATTTCGCGCGGCTGCAGCGGCGGGTCGAAGCGCGGGTCTTCCAGCAGCGCGCGCAGCTGGTCGTGCAACACCTGCATCTCGCGCAGACGGGTGTGGCAGGCGTGGATCTGGATGCTGGGGTCGTCCACCCGCAGCGCGGCGCGCAATGGCGGTGAGGGCAGCGCGCGGCGGTGGAACAGGTCGGCCTGCAGGCGATGCAGCAGGCTGTCGCCAAGCCCGCCGTCATCCATACCGGGCACGGCAATGCTTTCCGGATCGACATAGGCAGCGATTTCGCCGCTGGGGTGCACCACTTCGTAGTCGCCCAGCACCGCCATGAAGTCACGGCCGGCTTCGCCCCAGGCCTGCAGCAGCGGGTTCTCGCCGGCCTCGATACCGAACGGCTCGGCGAGGCCGCTGCGCAGCTTTTCCTTCAGCGTCTGCAGGTCACCCCAATAGGAACGCGTTGGCGTCGGCATATAGAAGTGCAGCGTGCCAACCCGCGCTTGGGTGGCGATCACCCGCAGCACGTCCGGCGAGACGTTGAGCGTGGCGAAAGCGAACAGCCGCTGCGGCAGCCCTTGCGGCAAGGGCTGGTGCTCGCCTTCAAAGCGGGCCAGGTAATCGTTGATTCGCCGTGCGCGGTAGTTCTGGCCACCAGCGATATGCCGCCAGAGGATGGCCTGTGGGTCGTCCGGCTCGGCACCGTCCTCCCAGCGCAGCAGCCAGTCGCGCCGCCAGGCCTGGTACTTCTCGAACACCCCGCCCAGCTCGGCCGCCAGCGCCCACGGGCGCAGCGGATCATTGCGGTCCAGGTAGGTACGCAACCCGGCCATCGCCGGTTTCTGCATCAAACTGCTGTCGGTCAACGCCCCATACAAACGCCAGTGCAGGCCGGTAGCGCCAAGGTCATCGCGCTCGCCCGGCACATTGGCCTTCAGCGCCTTGGCGACGAACTCGCCGGGGGTCAGGAATTCCAGATTGGCGGAGACACCGTACTCGGCGGCCAGCGTCGACTGCAGCCAACGGCGCATCGCCACCTGCGGGATCAGGACGGTATCGGCGGCCAGCAAAGGCTGGCCGGGCGCCGGCTCGCGCAGCGCGTGGGCCAACAGCTGGGCCAACACATCCAGGGCATTGGAGTGGTACAGGCGGAAATCGGGGGCATTGCTCATCACGCCATCTTGCCGCAGCAGCATCGCAGGGGGCGAGACATGAATGCATTGCGCACAGTCCAGACCTGCTGACTCTCCCATCCCCTGCACACTGTGTTGCTGACAAAGCCCCAAGCTGTGCATGGCGCTGTGCGCTGACAATGAGACAATACTGCACGGTCCAGTACGCTTATGTTCAGGCGCTGCTGGCAATCCTAGAACGTTGGTTTTCCGTTAAAGGCCGTCATGCCCTCAGCCCGGACTCCCTTGGTGCAGTTGTCCAACGTGCGAATCGATCGCGGCGGACGCACCATTCTGCGCGACGTTTCGCTGCAGGTACCGCGCGGCAGCATCACCGCTGTGCTCGGCCCTTCGGGCAGCGGCAAGTCAACCATGTTGGCGGCGCTGACCGGTGAGTTGCGGCCTGTATCCGGCACGGTGCAGCTGTTTGGTCGGGATATCCCGCACGGCAACCGCGATCTGCTGGAGATGCGCAAGAACGTCGGCGTGCTGCTGCAAGGCAATGGCCTGCTGACCGACCTGAGCGTGGCCGACAACGTGGCGCTGCCGCTGCGTGCGCATACAAAATTGCCGGAGCCGGTGCTGCATCGACTGGTGCAGATGAAGCTGCATGCGGTTGGCCTGCTGGCCGCTGCCGATGCCTGGCCGCGCGAATTGTCCGGCGGCATGGCGCGGCGCGTTGCCTTGGCGCGCGCACTGGCGTTGGACCCGCCGTTGATGATCTACGACGAGCCGCTGACCGGGCTGGACCCGATCGCCTCGGGCGTGATCATGAGCCTGATCCAGCGTTTGAACGACAGCCTTGGCCTGACCAGCATCATCGTCAGCCACCATGTCCACGAGACCCTGCCGATCAGTGATCAGGCCGTGGTGATCGCCAATGGCGGCATCGTGTTCTCCGGCACGCCGGACGAACTGCAGGCCAGCACCGACCCGCTGGTGCGGCAGTTCCTGCATGGGCAGCCAGACGGCCCTATTCCGTTCGATGCACCGACGCGCAATTACGGGTTGGAGAACGCGTGATGACAACCGTGCACGCGATGTTTGATACCTGCTCCCTCTCCCGCACAGCGGGAGAGGGCTGGGGTGAGGGCGCTTTAAAAGCGCGTAGAGCAAAAGCTGCCCTCATCCGCCCTTCGGGCACCTTCTCCCGCTTGCGGGAGAAGGGAGAACAGCCCTGCAGCCGTCGCGCTCTGGGAGCCGTTTCCTGATGCCCTTCACCTCCTCCATCCGCTCGCTGGGCCGCGCCGGGCTGTTCTCGTTGACCGTGCTGCGTGGCTCGGTGCCGACGCGTGATTTCCTGGCCGAGCTGACCCGTGAGATCTACAAGATCGGCGCGCGTTCGCTGCCGATCATCGCCGTAGGCGGCGCCTTCGTCGGCCTGGTGCTTACCCTGCAGGGCTATCGCACGCTGACCACGTTCGGTGCTTCCGATGCGCTGTCCACCCTGCTCGGCCTGTCGCTGTACCGCGAGCTGGCACCGGTGCTGACTGCGCTGCTGTTCATCGGCCGCGCCGGCAGCTCGATCGCCGCCGAGCTCGGCCTGATGCGGGCCACCGACCAGATCAAGGCGCTGGAGCTGATGGCCATCGATCCGATCGCCAAGGCCGTGGCGCCGCGCTTCTGGGCTGCGGTGCTGACCGTGCCGCTGCTGACCGGCATCTTCTGCTCACTGGCCATCGCCGGTGGCTACTTCGAAGCGGTGCACGTATTGGGACAGGACAACGGCACGTTCTGGTCGGGGCTGCGTGGCAGCGTCGATTTCTGGGACGACTTCGCCGTAGCCCTGCTCAAGTCGGCGATCTTCGGCGGTACCGCGGCACTGGTGGCGGCCTACGTCGGCTTCCACGCCGAGCCGACCATCGAAGGCACCTCGGTGGCCACCACCCGCGCGGTGGTGAACGCCTCGTTGCTGGTGCTGATGTTCAACTTCGTGCTGTCCGCGCTGCTGTTCCAGTGATGCGAGCCCCTCGCAGAAGCCCGCACCTCCGTGTGCGGGGATCAAACAAACAACCGAACAACCCGCTTCGCTCTGCGAAGCACCAGATGGATCAGGAGTGAGACACAACATGGCCATCCGTGGACCCAGACTCGAATTTTCCGTCGGCGCCTTCCTGCTGCTGGCCCTGGCCTCGCTGCTGGTGTTGGCCGTCGCCTCCACCAACCAGCGCTTCGGCACCGGCGGTGGCGGCTATGAACTGAAGGCCCGTTTCAGCCAGATCGGACAGCTGCGCAAGCAGGCGCCAGTGAAGGTTGGTGGTGTGACCATCGGCCAAGTAGCTGACATTCAGCTGGACCCGATTAAATACGATTCCATCGTGACCCTGTCGCTGGACAGCAAGTTCAAGGACCTGCCGGCTGACACCTCGGCCGGCATCTTCACCAGCGGTCTGTTGGGCGAAAGCTATATCGGCCTGCAGCCCGGTGGTGACCCGGACGTATTGAAGTCCGGTGATGAAATCGTCTTCACCCAGCCGGCGGTGGACCTGCTGCAGCTGGTTGGCAAATACATGTTCAGCGGCGGCGGCAATACCGGCGCGGCTGCAAACGACCCCCCCGGCGCAGACGCGCCCGCTACGGAACCGCAACCATGAAAGTGAAACTGCTTACCGTCGTGCTCGCCTCTGCCCTGTTGGCCGCCGCACCGTCGGTCACGCTGGCACAAGCGCGCCCGGCCGCCACCGCCGCGCAGCCCTCGGCCGCCGCCCGTACCGTGCTGGATTCCAGCACCCGCATCATCAATTCGCTGCAGACCCGCCGCGCGGAGTTCCGCGCCAACCCGGCAACGCTGCGCAGCTACATCGATGGCGAGCTGAGCCGCGCCTTCGACCGCGACTACGCGGCCCGCCTGGTGCTGGGCGTGCATGGCCGTGGTGCTGCCGATGCCGACGTCAAGCTGTTCGCCGATGCCATGGCCGACAACCTGATGTCGCGTTATGGCTCGGCCCTGCTCGATATCCAGGGCCGGCCCAGCTTCCGCTACAAGAGCGAGCAACCACTGCCGGGCAACCGCGGCGTCAAGGTTTCCACCGAGCTGGTCCGCGCCGGCAGCGAGCCGACCCCGGTCGAATACCTGATGCGCAATGTCGACGGCCAGTGGAAGATCTTCGACGTGATGATCGAAGGCATCTCCTACGTGCAGACCTTCAAGAACCAGTTCGACGCGCCGCTGCGGCAGAAGTCGATCAAGCAGGTTGCCACCGAACTGCGCAGCGGCAGCATGCAGGCCAACGCAGGTCCGGCTCCCCGTGGCAAGTAACGCCACGTTCCGCTGCGACGGCGACACCCTGCTGCTGGCGGGCGTGATTGACCGCGCGGCGGCGGTTGCACTGTGGCCGCAGCTCACGCGGGCGCTGGCGCCTGTGCGTCAGCTCGACCTGGGTGCGGTTGAAAGCATCGACAGCGCTGGTCTGGCGTTGCTGGGTGAACTGGCCGCACGTCTGCGGGCCCACGGTGGCGGCAACGTCAACGGCAGCCCGGCTGGTCTGGACGAACTGCGTGCAGCCTACCGGCTGTCACCGTCCCTCGATTTCAACGCCTCCTCGGCAGGAAGCTGACATGAAACTTTTCCGCACCCTCCTCCTTCTGCTCAGCGTGGCGATGCTTGCCGCCTGTGCTGGCAAGCCCGCGCGCGATGCGCTGCCAGCGTCCACCGTGGTTGCACCGCAGGCCGCCGAGCAACCCGTCGACGACGACCTCGCCGTACCAGCGCAGGACGCTGCCGGCACCATCGCCGACGGCGCGCAGAACACCGCAACGGCCAGCGACGGCACCGCTCCCACCGGCGCCGAAGACGACTTCGCCGCACTGTATGGTGGGCCGGCACCGAGCACTGAAGGCGAGGCTGTTGTGGCTGCTGCCAGCATCACCTACGACCCGTGGGAGAAGTACAACCGTGGCGTGCACCGCTTCAACAATGCAGTCGACCGTGGCGTCGCGCGCCCGTTGGCGACCGCGTATACCAATGTCGTGCCGCAGTTCGCCCGCACTGGCGTCAGCAACTTCTTCAGCAACCTGCGTTCGCCGCTGACCATGGTCAACCAGCTGCTGCAGGGCCATGCCGATGATGCCTGGGATACGCTGGGCCGCTTCCTGATGAACTCCACCTTCGGTGTTGGCGGCCTGTTCGACCCGGCCAGCAAGGCGATGGTGCCCAAGCGCAGCGAAGACTTCGGTCAGACCTTGGGCGCATGGGGCTGGCGTCGTTCGCGCTATGTGGAACTGCCGTTCTTCGGGCCGCGTACCGTGCGTGATGTGTTTGGCCTGGCCGGTGACATTCCGCTGTCGCCGATGCGCCAGATCGAGATGGACAAGGTTCGCATCGGCCTGCAGGGCCTGCAGCTGGTCGACATGCGCGCACAGCTGATGGCAGTCGATTCGCTGCGTGACACCGCGGTGGACGAGTACGCATTGACCCGCGATGCCTGGCTGCAACGCCGCAACTACCAGATCGAAAAGGATCTGCGTCACGGCGGCAAGCGCGACGATGACGACCAGAGCCCGATTCCGGTCGACGCGATGCCGATGCCGAATTGGGGCGACTGATTCTGGATGCTGCTGGATAACAAAAAGCCCGGGGAAACCCGGGCTTTTTGTTTAGCTTTTTTGCAGGAGCGGCATAAGCCGCGAAGCTGATGGATCAGCCGGTTGCAGATTGATCCGGCGCGCCGGCAATGTCAGCTTCGCGGCTTACGCCGCTCCTACAACAACCGGGTGTTTACGCAGCCAACGCTGCGTCGATCGCCTTGCGCAGGGCAGCGTCATCGGCGTTGGTGTCCGGGGCAAAGCGGGCGACGACGGTGCCGTCCTTGCCGATCAGGAACTTCTCGAAGTTCCACAGCACGGCCGGGGCCGGGTTGGCCTCGATGCCGAAACCGACCAGCTTCTCGCGCATCGGGCCTTCGCCGATGGCGATCGGCTGCGCAGCGGTCAGCTGCTGGTACAGCGGGTGGATATCGGCACCGGCGACGCTGATCTTGGAGAACATCGGGAAGCTGATGTCATAGGTGAGCGCGCAGAACTGCTTGATCTCGTCTTCGCTGCCCGGCTCCTGGCCGTTGAAGTTGTTGGCCGGGAAGCCCAGAACTTCCAGGCCGGCGTCCTTCTTTTCGCGGTAGAGCTTTTCCAGACCTTCGTACTGCGGGGTGAGACCGCACTTGGAGGCGGTGTTGACCAGCAGCAACACCTTGCCGCGGTAGTCGGCCAACGAAGTCGGGGCACCGTCGATGGTGGTCAGCGCGGTGTCGTATACGGAAGCGGTCATGCGGTTGCCTGCTGTGTGGTTGGGGAGCACGCAAGCATAAACGGCGCAGGTGGCGCTGACACGACCGCAGTACTGCAACACTGTAGTGGGGGGGGGGGGGGGGGGGGGGGGGGGGGGGGGGGGCGGGGGGGCGCGCCGGGGGGGGCGGGGGGGGAGGGGGGGTGGGGGGTGGTGGGTGGGGGGGG
>NZ_JBRRDW010000046.1:0-37549 GCF_056759895.1 Stenotrophomonas sp. STEN038 | reverse complement strand
CAGCTCCCCGCGGGTGGCGCGACCGCGGTCCCGCCGTCGGCCTGGTGGGTTACATCTTGCGGGGGGTGGTTATTCCCGTCCGCCCTGTCGCTTCGTTGGGCGCGCCACTACGGCTTACTCCTGGCTGGCGTTGAACGAGGCCAGCCGTGCCTCCAGCGCCGCATGTTGGGCGTCGCCGCCGTGCAGGCGCATGAAGTTCTCCGCACTGACCGGGCGGCCGAGCAGGTAGCCCTGCAGGTGATCGCAGCCCAGCCGTTCCACATAGGAGCGCTGACCCTGGGTCTCGATGCCTTCGGCGACGATCTCCATGTTCAGCGCGTGCCCCAGCGCGACGATGGCCGAGACGATCACCACGTCCTCGTCGCTCTCTTCCAACGCCAGCACGAAGGCGCGGTCGATCTTGATCTCGGTGGCCGGAAGTCGCTTCAGGTGCAGCAGACTGGATACGCCGATGCCGAAATCGTCGATCGATATGCCAACGCCAAGCGCGGCGACGCTGCGCAGCACCGCGATGGCATTGTCGGTGTCGCGCATCACTGCGCCTTCGCTGATCTCCAGAATCAGGCGTGAAGGCTCAAGATCGTTGCGCTCCAGCGCGTTGCGCACATCCTCGATCAGCTTCGGCGAGCCCAACTGGCGACCGGACAGGTTGACCGCCACCCGCCACTCGCTGTTGCCGGCATCCTGCCAGCAGCGCATCTGCCTGCAGGCCTCGTCCAGCACCCAATTGCCGATCACGTCCATCAGGCCGCTCTGCTCGGTCAGCCGGATGATGCGTTCGGCAGGTACATAGCCGTGTTCGGGATGACGCCAGCGGATCAGCGCCTCTGCACCGCTGATGCGGCCGCTGTGGGCATGCACGCGCGGTTGGTAGTGCAGCGACAGTTGCGCGGTGCCCAGTGCCTTGCGCAGGTCCTCCAGCAGACGCCGGTCCTGCTCGACGTTGTCGTTCATCCAGTCGGCGAACACGGCATGTGTGTTGCGCCCGGACTGCCTGGCATAGGCCATGGCGGTCTCGGCCATGGCGATCAGCTGCGCTGCTGTGTTGCCGACCTGCGGATGCTCGACGATGCCCAGGCTGGCGGTGATGCGCAGTTCGCGGCCACCAACGCGCACGGAGTTGACCGCCATCATGATGCGGTCGGCCAGCGAGTCCAGTTCCTCGGCGTGCCTGAGCTGGCTGGCAATGACGAACTGGTCGCCACCAAGGCGGCCGACCAGGTCGTCGGCTGGAAGCAACTGACGCAGGCGTTCGCCGATATCGACCAAGGCGGCATCGCCGGTCTGCGAGCCAAACGCGCCATTGATATGGCGAAAGCCATCCAGGTCGATGGACATCAGCACGAAGGGGTGGCTGCCCTGCAACAGCTGTTCGATCCGCTCATGCGAGAGCTGGCGGTTGGGCAGGCGGGTCAACGAGTCGTGCTGGCTGGCATGGAACAGTTCCTTGCGGGCATCGTCCAGCGAAGCCGACAGCATGGAATTGCGCAGGTGCAGCAAGCGCGCCTGCATGCGCTGCTCGAACAGGGAAATGGTCAGTACCACGCCCATCACGCCGACGGTCAGCAATACCACGCAGGCGGCCAGCCATTCAGTGGGAACGCCACCGGTGGTGGCTGCAGTGCAGACGGAGTTGGCCGGGAAGCGTGCTGCCGCCATTCCGGTGTAGTGCATGCCGACGATGGCCAGGCCCATGACGGCGGCTGCGATCAGGCGCGGCGGCAGCGCATGTTCGACCGTGCGCAGGCGGAACGCGATATACAACGCGCTCCACGAAGCCGCTACAGCGATCACGATAGAGAGCACGAACCAGACCCGGTCGTAGTTGATTTCCGGGCTCATCTTCAGCGCCGACATGCCGACGTAATGCATCCAGGCGATGCCCAGACCCATCAGCAATGCGCCCAGTGCCAAGCGTAGGTGCGGCAAGGTCGGGCGCGAAACCAGCCACAGGGCGAATATCGAGGCTGCGACCGCCACCAGCAGTGACTCCACGGTCAGCCACAGGTCGTAACCCAGTGGAATTGGGAGGCGGAAAGCCAACATGCCGACAAAGTGCATCGACCAGATGCCCGCACCCATGGCGACGCCACCGGCCAACAGCCAGCGAGCCGCGGCGCGACGTGGTTGCGAGGCGGATACCCGTGAGGCCATGTCCAGCGCCGTGAACGAGGCGAGGATTGCCACCAGGATCGACAGCACGACAAACAACGGGTTGTAGCTGCCAACGAGCATCAAACCTCTCCCTAAGGTTGTCGCGCCGCGGTCGCGGAAGCGAGATGTCGTACGCGGTTCCGCATTCCCCTGCGGCCCGTGCTGTACCCCGGACTATCCACCGGTATAGGGGAACCGGCAAGAGGGCCTTCAGGCAATGTGAAATCCAAAAACGTGAGCTGTGTAGGGCGTCACATTGTTACTTGCCGCGCCGTATCAAAGGCGGTGTCGAACAGGCGCTGTACCGGCGGCCCCATTTCCCCGGCCAGCAAGGTGAGCAGTGCCAGGCCAATCAGCAGGGCAACCGGCAGGCCCAACTGCATGGGGTTGAGTGCCGGTGCTGCGCGGGAAAGGACGCCAAAGACCAGGTTGATCGCCAGCATCGCCACCACCAAGGGCAGGGCGAGTGACAGTGCGCCACGGAAAATCTGCAGGGCCAGGGTCGGCGCCAGCGTGGCGACCGCATGCGGATCGGGCAGGGCGGTGCCGATGGGCAATGCCTTGTAGCTGTCCACCAGCAACGAAATCAGTGCCAGATGGCCATTGCTGGTGAAGAACAGCAGGCCGAACATCAGGTAGAACCATTGCCCGATCACACCGGAGCTGCCGCCGCGCATCGGGTCGGCCATCTGCGCGAAGGCCAGGCCGGTGCTCTGCGCGATCATTTCGCCGGCCATGGCGCCGGCTTCGAAGATCAGCCGCAGCAGGAAGCCGATGCTGACCCCCACGGCTACCTCGCGCAGGATGC
The DNA here is from genome assembly GCF_056759895.1 of Stenotrophomonas sp. STEN038. Lineage (NCBI taxonomy): Bacteria > Pseudomonadati > Pseudomonadota > Gammaproteobacteria > Lysobacterales > Lysobacteraceae > Stenotrophomonas > Stenotrophomonas sp. STEN038. Next base: position 34,587 of record NZ_JBRRDW010000046.1, on the reverse strand, counting down.
TGAGCACGGTCATCGAGTCAAAGCCGTTGAAGATCGGCACCGGCGGCAGGACCGGGGACAGTGCCACGGACAGTGCCACCGCCAGCAGCGCCCGCACCCGCGCCGGTACCGCACGGGTGCCGATCATCGGCATGGCCATCAGCATCGCCCCGATGCGCAGCATGATCCACAGGGTGTTGCCGATGATGGCAAAGGCCTGTTGGCCGTCGATGACAGTCTGGGTGACCGAGTCCATCACGCTAACCGATCAGGTGCGGAATGCGTTGGAACAGCATGACGGTGAACTCGACAAGGTGCCCAAGCAGCAGGCTGCCGAGCGCAAACAGCGCCGCGGTCAGGGCCGCGGCCTTGGCGACAAAGGCGATGGTCGGCTCGTTGATCTGGGTGGCGGCCTGGATGACGCCGACCACCACGCCGACGACCAGCACGACAAGTAGCAACGGACCGGCGATCCACAAGGTGGCAACCAGGCCGCCGCGGAGTTCGGTGAGGGCAAGTTCGGGACTCATGCCGGGGCAGATGCAAGAGCGGTGCCACAGTGTTGGCGGCGGGTTTTTGGCGGGGCGGCGGCGTGCTTTTGCAGGAGCGGCGTAAGCCGCGAAGCTGATGGTCTACCAGATCGAACCTGTATCACCGGCCGAACAAGTCCAGCGTCGCGGTTTACACCGCTCCCACATTCCTTGCTGCTGGCTTGCTGCGGTAGTCCTCGCCGACCGCCTGCAGGCCGGCGATCGCAAAGCGGTGCAGATGTGCCAGCAGCGGCTGCGATGGGCCTTGCGCCACTGCCTGCAACGGGCCGGGTACGTCTCGGCCGATCACGATCAACATCATGCAGGGCGCGGCGACGCTCAGCAGGCAGCGCAGCAGGGCCGGTTCATTGGCGGGAATGCCGGAGATCTCACTGAGGATCTGCGCCACCGCCATCATCTTCGGCGGAACCGCTTCTTCCATCAGCACCTGTAGATGCGAAGAGGGCGCCAGCAGTTCGCGTGCCAGCACGCGGGGTGCCCAGGCCTCGGGTTGCTGCGCGCGCTGGACTAGGCCAGCCAGCAGTTCATACAGGCGCTGCTCCGGGTTCAGCGCGCTGCCGGCGATCCGCTGCAGATCATCAAGATCGAGCAGCTGCCGGTGCGCTTCCAGCAGCACTGCCTGGTACAGACCGTTGCGGCTGCCGAAGTGGTAGTTGATAGATGCCAGGTCGGCAGCGGCCAGTTGGGCCACGGCCTTGCTGGTGGTTTCGGCGAAGCCGTGCTGCGAGAACAGCTGGCCGGCCGCCTCCAGCAGGCGGGCACGGGTGGCCTCGCCGTCGGTGCGTGGTCCGCGTGGGGTGGTTTTCTGAGTGCTCATTGCGTGGCAAGTTTAGCCTGCTTCATCGCCCCGTCCGGCACTACTATAAATTAAATTTAATTTGAATTAGGCTGTTCGGCAGATACAGTCCTGCTTGCGGAAGCGTCCTGATGAAGAAGCCCGTCCTTGTCGTGGTGGCCGCCGTTGCGTTGCTGGTCGTGCTGCTGCTGTGGTGGAGCAGCCGGGATAAGCCGGCTGGCGATGGCCTGCAGTTGCAGGGCAATGTGGACATCCGGCAGGTGTCGCTTGCCTTTGATGGCAGCGGCCGGGTGCAGGAAGTGCGGGTGGAGGAAGGCGACAAGGTCAAGGCCGGCGATGTGCTGGCCACGCTCGACACCCGCACCCTGCAATTGCAGGCAGATCAAGCCAAGGCACAGATCGAGACGCAGCGGCAGACGGTGGCGCGGCTGCACAACGGCGCGCGGCCGCAGGAAGTCGTGCAGGCCAGGAGCCAGCTGGCCGCAGCACAGGCCGATGCAGCGCGTGCAGCGCAGGACCTGCAGCGCTTGCAGGGCGTGGCCAGCGCGACGGACGGTCGTGGTGTAAGTGCGCAGGAAATGGACCGCGCGCGTAGCGTGGCGAAAGTGGCGGCAGCGACGGCCGAACTGCAGCAACAGGCATTGACGCTGGTGCAGCAAGGCCCGCGCAAGGAAGACATTGCGGCAGCCGAGGCGCAATTGCAGGCGGCCGATGCCCAGCTCGCCTTGCTGCAGCACCAGATCGCGCAAGGCCAGCTGAAGGCACCGGTGGCGGCGGTGGTGCGCTCGCGGCTGGTGGAAGTCGGCGACATGGCTGGTCCGCAACGCGCGGCATTTGCGCTGGCGTTGACCCAGCCCAAGTGGGTACGGGTATTTGCCAGCGAAAGCGAGCTCGGTCGCATCCGCAGCGGTCAGCTCGCGCAGGTGACCAGTGACGGCCATCCCGACAAACCGGTGACGGGCAAGGTCGGCTTTATTTCGTCCGTGGCAGAGTTCACCCCGAAGTCCGTGCAGACCGAAGAGCTGCGCACCAGCCTGGTCTACGAAGTGCGCGTGGTGGTCGAGGATCCGCAGGATCAGCTACGCATGGGCCAGCCGGTGAGCGTGCGCCTGCAGGAGACGGCGCGCTGATGGACGCGGCGACTGCCACGGTTGTCGCGGTCGACCTGCGCAAGTGTTTTCCGGCGGCCGGTGGCGGGCAGGTGGAGGCGCTGGCCGGGGTTTCCCTGTGCGTGCGCAAGGGCGAGCTAACCGCGCTGGTTGGGCCGGATGGTGCGGGCAAGACCACCTTTCTACGCATGGTTGCCGGCTTGCTGCCGGCCGATGGTGGTCAGCTGCAGGTGCTGGGCCATGACGTGGCAAGGCAGCCACAGCAGGTGCAGGACCGCATCAGCTACATGCCGCAACGCTTTGGCCTGTATGAGGACCTGAGCGTGCAGGAGAATCTGGATCTGTACGCAGACCTGCATGGCGTGCCGCTGGTCGAGCGCCATGTGCGCTTCGAGCGGCTGCTGCAGATGACCGACCTGGCTGCATTCAAGCAGCGCCCGGCTGGCAAGTTGTCCGGTGGCATGAAGCAGAAGCTGGGTCTGGCCTGCACCTTGGTGCGTTCACCGCAGCTGCTGCTGCTGGACGAGCCCAGTGTTGGCGTGGACCCACTGTCACGGCGCGAATTGTGGAAGATCATCCAGCAGCTGGTGCAGGAGGAGCAGCTCAGCGTGCTGGTCAGCACCGCTTACATGGACGAGGCTGAGCGCTGCGAGCAGATCTTCGTGCTGCATCAGGGGCGCTTGTTGGCGCAGGGCAATCCTGCCGCGCTGACCGGCGAGGCGCAGGGCCTGACCTGGACGGTAGCGCCAGCGCCGCCGTTGCAGCCGCGTGACCTGCAGGCGCAACTGATCGACGATAGCCGCCACGTGCTGGATGCGGTGCCGCGTGCCGGTTCGGTGCGCTTCATCCTGCAGCCTTCGGCAACGCCGTCGGATATCGCTGGGCTGCTGCAGGATCAATTGCCCAGCCAGCGGCCCGCTGAGTTGGAAGATGCGTTCATGATGCTGCTGCGCGCGCAGGAATCGCCAGCGTCGTTGCCGGTGGCGGAGGTCGCACCGATAGCGATCGCGCAGGATGATGCGCCGGTCATCGTGGTGCGCGATCTGGTGCGTCGCTTCGGTGACTTCACCGCGGTGGCGAGCACCAGTTTCGATGTGCATCGTGGCGAGATCTTCGGGCTGCTCGGCCCGAATGGCGCGGGCAAGACCACCACTTTCCGCATGCTCTGTGGACTGCTTCCCGCCAGCAGCGGACATCTGGAAGTAGCCGGCCTCAATCTGCGCAGCGCCCGTGCCCAGGCCCGCGCACGCATTGGCTATGTCTCACAGAAATTCGCCCTCTACGCCAACCTCACGGTACGCGAGAACCTGGAGTTCTTCGGCGGTGCCTACGGCTTGGGCGGTGCGCAGCTGCGCCAGCGCGTAGCCGACGCCATTGGCCGTTTCGACCTGCAGGGCGACGCCCGCAGCGGCGAACTGCCGGCCGGCTACAAACAGCGGCTGGCAATGGCCGTGGGCTTGCTGCATGCGCCGGAGATCCTGTTCCTGGATGAGCCGACCAGCGGCATCGACCCACTGGCGCGGCGCGCCTTCTGGCGCACCATCACCGGGCTGGCGCAGCAGGGCGTGACCATCATCGTCACCACCCATTTCATGGAGGAAGCGGAATACTGCGACCGCATCGCCATCCAGGACGCCGGTGAACTGCTGGCCCTGGGAACGCCACAGCAGGTGCGCGAGCAGGCCGGCGCTGACGGCATCGACATGAATGCCGCCTTCATTGGCATCGTCGAGCAGGGCCGCGCGCAGCGCAGTGCCGCTGGCAGGGCTGCGTGATGTCCGGCTTCCTGTCCCGCTTATGGGCGCTGGTGCGCAAGGAGACCCGGCAGATGCTGCGCGAGCGCAGTAGCCTTGCGGTCGGCCTGTTGTTGCCAGCGGCCTTGATCCTGTTGTTTGGCTACGGCTTGTCGTTCGATGTCAGCCACGCACCGGTCGCGGTGGTGTTGGATGAGCGCTCGCCGACCACGCAGTCGCTGGTCGCAGGGCTGCAGGGCTCTCCGTATCTGGCGCCGGTGCAGGTCCGAGACATGACCGCTGCGGTTGGCTTGATGCGGCAAGGCAAGGTCGGCGGCATCGTGCATGTGCCGGTGGATTTCAGCCGGCGTATGGTGGATGGCAGCGCGCAGGTGCAGCTGATCCTCAACGGCGTGGATGCCAATACCGCGCGGACCTTGGAAGGCTATGTGGGCGGCGCCTTGGCGACGCAGCTGCAAACCACATCTGATCGGCAAGGCGACAGCGGTGCGGGCGCGGGCGTCAATGTGATCCAGCGCATGTGGTTCAACGAGGCAAGCACTAGTACCTGGTATCTGGTGCCGGGCCTGATTGTCCTGGTGATGACCTTGATCGGTGCCTTCCTGACCTCGCTGCTGGTTGCGCGCGAATGGGAGCGCGGCACGCTGGAGGCACTGTTCGTCACACCGGTGCGGCCAGCCGAACTGGTGCTGGCCAAACTGCTGCCGTATCTCGGTATCGGCGCGATCAACCTGGCGATCTGCCTGCTGACCGCACGCTTCTTGTTCGAGGTGCCGATGCGCGGTTCGCTGTTTGCAATCGTGGTCAGTTCACTGCTGTACCTGGCCGTATCACTGCTGCTGGGTCTGTTCATATCGGCGGTGACCCGCAACCAGTTCCAGGCCAGCCAGGTGGCATTGCTGACCAGTTTCATGCCGGCGATGATGTTGTCCGGCTTCGTATTCGACCTGCGCAACATGCCGGTCGCGGTGCAGGTCATCAGCCAGCTGCTACCTGCCACGCATTTCATGGGCTTGATCAAGTCGCTGTTCCTGACTGGCGACAACTGGCCGTTGTTCCTGCAGAAATCAGTCATCCTGCTGCTGTATGCGTTGCTGCTGTTTGCCGGCACCCGCTACAAACTGCGCAAGCGGCTGGTGTAAGCGTGGAAGCCATTGTCATCTATTTCCGGCGCATTGCCTTCCTGTGCAGGAAGGAGCTGATCACCCTGCTGAAGGAACCCTCCAGCCGCGCCATGCTGTTCATGCCGGCGCTGATGCAGGCGTTGTTGTTTGGTTACGGCGCGACCTTCGACCTGCGCCACGTGCCGTACGCGGTGCTCGACCTCAGTGGCGGACAGGCGTCGAGCGAGCTGCTGTCGCGGGTGGACGGCGCGGGTATGTTCGAGCGTGTGGCCACGCTGGATTCGTCGAGGCAGATTGCAGGCTTGATCGACGCCAATGAAGCGCTGCTGGTGATCAGCATCCCGGCTGATTTTGAGCAACGGCTCGCGTCAGGGCAGAGCGCGCCGCTGCAGTTGATCATGGATGGTCGCAACTCGACCAGCGCCGGTGCTGCTGCCGGTTACATCGGCTCCATCGTCGCCGACTTCAATCGGGCGCGCGCTGCCGGTGGCCAAACGGTGCAGCTGGTCACGCGCAGCTGGTACAACCCCAATCTCGAATCGCGCTGGCAGTTGATGCCAGCGTTGATCGCCGCTCTGAGCATGTTGCAGACCTTGCTGATCGCGGCGTTGTCGGTGGCGCGCGAACGTGAGCAGGGCACCTTCGATCAGTTGCTGGTCACGCCGCTGACGCCGATGCAGATCCTGATTGGCAAAGCCTTGCCGTCGATTCTTGTGGGCTTGGTGCAGTCCACCATTATCCTGCTGATCATCCGCTTCTGGTTCCAGATTCCGATGGCCGGGTCGGTGGGGGTGCTGTATCTGGCGCTGGCGGTGTTCACCGTGGCGTCGGTGGGCATCGGCCTGTCGATCTCGGCGGTGGCAGCAAACATGCAGCAGGCCATGCTCTACACCTTCCTGTTGATCATGCCGTTGATGCTGCTGTCGGGCTTGATGACGCCGGTGGCCAACATGCCCAAGGTGCTGCAGGTGGCGACCTACGCCAATCCGCTGCGCTTTGGCATCGATCTGGTGCGCCGGGTCTATCTGGAAGGCGCCGGCCTGCAGGAAGTGGGCTTCAACTTCATCCCCATGCTGGCGGTGGCGGCGATTACCTTGCCGCTGGCGGCGTGGCTGTTCCGTAACCGGCTCACCTAGGACGCGATCCATGTTCCCGCACTTACGCTCACTGTTGAACGCGTCGCTGCTGTCGCCGCTTGCTGTCGGCCTGATGCTGGGCGGTTGCGCGGTCGGGCCGGACTTCGTGCGTCCGGACGCAGCGGCGCCCACGGACTGGACGCAATGGAGGGGCGGTGACGCGTCACTAAATGCCGACGTCGGCACGCAGGCGCTACAGCCGGAGTGGTGGACGCAGCTGTTCGACCCGACATTGGATGAACTGCAACGGCGTGCCTTGCTGGCGAGCCCGGACCTGCGCACAGCTGCTCTGCACTTCGCCCAGGCGCGAGCGCAGCGGCGCACCGTTGCCGCGCAGCGCGGCGTGGATGTGAGTGCCTCGGCGGGCGTCAATCGCCAGCGCCAAAGCGAGAACGGCGCAGGTACGCGCATGCTCGATATTCTCAGCAATGACAGTGACGCGCTGAAGCAGCTGCTGGCGGAACCGTTCAATCTGTATCAGGCCGGTTTCGATGCGTCCTGGGAACTGGATCTGTGGGGCAGGGTGCGGCACTCGATCGAGGCGGCCGATGCCGGTGTGGCACAACAGGCGGCCCTGTTGGATCTAGCCAGGCTGAGCGTCATTAGCGAAGTGGCGCGCAGCTATGTGCAGTTGCGCGCCGCACAGCGCCAGATCGAACTGGCTCGCGAGGATATCGCTGCATTGGAAGAGCGCTTGTCGCTGCTGCGGGCACGGGTGGACGGCGGGCTGCAGGATCATCTGGATCTGGACCGTCAGCAGGCCGATCTGGCTGCTGTACGCGCGCGCTTGCCGGGCCTGCTCGCCGAGGAAGCCAGCAGCAGCAATCAACTCGCGCTATTGCTCGGCGAGCGCCCCGGCGCTCTGCGAACCCTGTTCGCAACGCCTGCGGCTGCTGTCAGCGACGCGCTGCCGGATCTGTCGCTGGGCCTGCCATCGGAAGTGGCGCAGCGACGCCCGGATATCCGCGCCGCGCAGGCACGCTTGCAGCAGGCGACGGCCAGCATCGGTGTTGCGCAGGCCGATCTGTATCCCAGCATCCGCCTCGGTGCCAAATTCGGTTACGAGTCGTATCTGTCAGGTGAGTTCTCGGACTGGGGCAGCCGCACCTGGTCGATTGGCCCGGTGCTGAATCTGCCACTGTTCGATCACGGTCGGCGCAAAAGTGTGGTGCAACTGCGTGAGCTGGAACAGCAGGAAGCCGCCGTGGCCTACCAGAAGACCGTGCTGCAGGCCTGGCAGGAAATCGACAATGCATTGAACGGTTACACCGCCGCCCAGCAGCAGCGCACGCAGCTGCGTGTGCGCGAGCAGGCCACGGCGGACGCCTACATGATCGCCCAGGCACGGCACGAAGCAGGCCTGATCGACTTCCTGGCGGTGCTTGATGCACGCAGAGGTTATCTGCAGACGCGGCGCGACCTGGTTGATAGCGAGGCCCTGCTGCGTAGCCAGTTCGTCGCGGTCAACAAGGCCGTTGGCAATGCACCGCCACCGAGCGACTGATTGAAAGTGCGGCACCAGGGCGGGCTAGGGCTGGATGGATGGGCTGCGCCCATCTGCGGCTACACTCGAACAGCTCCGGCCGCCAAGGTGTCGCGACGGCCTTCCACTGACCCAGAGTGAGTTGCATGCCCGATACTTCCCGCAGGGATCTGTTCAAAGCCATCGCTGTCGGCGCCGCGGTGGCGCCGCTGTCACTGCTGGCGGCGCCCGCCGCCGCGGGTGCCTGTGCGAGCACAACGCCGCGTTGGGGTCAGGGGCCGGAAGGCCAGCGCATCGCTGACCTCGGGGATGGCACCTATCTCAATCCCATCGTCGCCGGGGATCATCCGGACCCGACCATCCTCAAGGATGGTGACGATTACTACATGACCTTCTCGTCATTCTATTCCTATCCGGGCCTGGTCATCTGGCATTCCACCGACCTGGTCAACTGGGCACCGATCGGGCCGGCGCTGCACAAGACACTCGGCGATATCTGGGCAGTGGACCTGTGCAAGCACGGCGATCGCTACTTCATTTACCTGCCGGCCAACCCGACCGGTGATGGCTGGTCGATCTTCGTTATCTGGGCCGACGACATCGCCGGCCCCTGGAGCGAGCCGATTGACCTGAAAATCGACGGTTGCATAGATCCCGGCCATATCGTCGGCGAGGATGGCAAGCGCTACCTGTTCGTCAACGGCATCCGCCGGGTGCGTTTAAGCGATGACGGCTTGGCCACCTATGGCGCCCTGGAAGCGGCCTATAGTCCTTGGCGCTATCCGGATGACTGGGTCACCGAGAATTTCGCGCCCGAAGGCCCGAAGCTGCTGCGTCATGGTGATTGGTTCTATCTGATCACTGCCGTGGGCGGGACCGCCGGCCCGGTGACCGGGCACATGGTGATCGCCGCACGTTCGCGCTCCATCCATGGACCATGGGAGCACTGCCCGCAGAACCCGTTGGTGCGTACCCAATCAGAAGCGGAGCCATGGTGGTCACGCGGCCATGCAACGTTGGTGGAAGGCCCTGCTGGCGATTGGTGGATGGTCTATCACGCCTACGAGAATGGCTTCCGGACGCTGGGGCGACAGACACTGCTTGAGCCCATCGAGTGGACCGATGATGGCTGGTTCCGGGCGCTGGGCGGGGATCTGTCGCGACCGCTGCGCAAGCCCGCAGGTGGCAAGGCCCGCGCGGCGGGATTTGCACTGTCGGACGACTTCTCGGGTAATCGTTTTGGCACCCAGTGGGCGTTCCACAATCCGGGACCGGATGAGCGCCAGCGCGCACGCCATGACAAAGGCGGGCTGCGCCTGAAAGCCAGCGGTGTCTCACCCATCGACAGCTCGCCACTGACCTGCGTGGTGCCTGACCGTTCCTATGAGGTCGAAGTCACTCTGTCACCCGACGCGGGCGCGGAAGCTGGCCTGCTGCTGTTCTACAACAACAAGGCGTTCATCGGCGTCGGATTCGATGGCAGCACCATCAAGAACTTCCAGTACGCCGAAGAGCTGGTGTGGGCACGTGCGCCACGCGCCGCTGGCCCGGTAAGGGTGCGTTTGAACAACAGCAACAACGTGGTGACCTTCCATTACTCGCATGACGGTGGCCGCAGCTGGCAGTTGCACCCGACGCGGATGGAAGTATCCGGCCTGCACCACAATGTGTTCGGTGGCTTTCTCAGCCTGAAGATCGGCATCTATGCCGCCGGAAGCGGCGAACTGATGATCAGTGATTTCCGCTACCGGGCGCTTGGTGAGGGCGCTGCGGGCTGAACCCGAGACCCGCCTCGGCATCGGAGAACGTTTGTGGGAGCGGCGTAAGCCGCGAAGCTGGCGTTGCTCAACGCTTGCCAGCTTTGGCTCCTGATGACCTGCGAGTTTCGCGGCTTACGCCGCTCCCGCAATCAACAGCAGATTGGTACTCAGCGTCGGCGCAACCAGAAATAGATCGGCAGGCCGGAGGCGATCAACGCTACACCCCATAGCAGGGCCTCGCTGCCGATGCCGCCGATGGCATACAGGCTGAAAGCGAGTGCGCCGGCTGCAGCGATGCGCGAGGCAATGCCGCTGCCACGCCACAACCAAGCGGCGGCGCCGGCCAGGTAGGGCAGCAAGGTGGCGGCGGTGGACAGCAGCACCGAGAATTTGAACAGGTCCACCAGCGAGCGGTTGTAGTTGCAGATCACCAGTACCGTGGCCAGCAGGCAGCTGACGATGACGCCGAACACCGGCGCACCGCGCTTGTTCTCATGGGCGAAGGCGCGCGGCAGCACGCCGTCGCGAGCGGCTGCCATCGGCAGCTGTGCCGCCAGCAGGGTCCAGCCGTTCAGTGCGCCAACGCAGGAGATGGCCATCACCACCGCCAGCAACATGCCAGCGGTCGGGCCCCACAATGCGGCGGCTGCATCTGCCATTGGTGCGCTGGAACTGGCCAGCACATCGGCCGGCAGCAGGCCAAGCACCGTGGTGCAGGCCAGAACCGTGGCGATACCGGCGATGGCCGTACCGGCGACGGTGGCGCGGGCGACCGTGCGCGGTGCGTCATCGACCGACTCGGCCGGGACCGTGGCGGCCTCCAGGCCAATCATCGCCCACAGGGTCAGCGCCACGGTGGCGGCAGCCACGCTGCCCAGCGATTCGCCGGACGGATTGAAGGGTACGTAGTGGCTGGTATCCACCAGCCACAGTGCGACCAGGCCGAACATCAGCAGCGGTACTACTTTCAGTACGGTGGTTGCCAACTGCAGGCGTCCTGCTTCGCGCACCCCGATCAGGTTGACGCCTGCACACAGCCACAGCGCGATCAGGCCGCAGGCCGCAGCGCGCACCGGGGTCGCGGTCAGAGCCGGGAAGATGGCGCCGATGCTGCCGGCGAAGGCCACTGCAATCGCGGCAATCGCACACCACATTGAGATCCAGTAGCTCCAGGCAACCAGAAAGCCGGGCAGCTCGCCAAAGGCGTTGCGGGCGAACACGTAGGGGCCGCCAGTCTGCGGCCAGCGCTTGGCCAGCTGGGCAAAGGTCACCGCCAGCAGCAGCGCGCCGCACAAGGTGATGCCCCAGCCGATCAGGGTGGCCGCGCCATAGGGGGCGAGGGTGGCTGGCAACAGGAAGGTGCCCGAGCCGATCATGCTGCCCACGACCAGGGCGGTGGCAGACCAGAAGCCCAGCGGGCGACGCGAAGTAGTCATAAATACAGCAACGGCAAAGGCTCGCGCCGGAGTACGGATGCCCCGGGAGAGCGTGAGAGAAGGTGGCAGGCGCCCAAGGCGACCGCAGCAGGGTGGGGATTATGACGGTTTGCTGCCCGGACCGCGATCTGAAACCTGCCGGTAATGACCTTTGGCCCTTCCGGCAGGGCACAGTAGCGCTGACGCTGGCGGCCTTGTTCACCGTTCTGGAACCCCCCGATGACCGTTCGACCGCTGGCGCTAGCCGTCTCGTTTTCCCTGGCCACCGTGCTGGCCGCCTGTTCGCCGTCATCGCAGCCAGCCGCTGGCGAGAGCAGCGCGCAGGCGCCGCAGGCCGACAAGGCCGCGCAGCTGAACCAGCTGTACGCCGACTATTGGGAAGGCGTGCTCAAGCTGAACCCGCTGCAGGCCACCTTCCAGGGCGACAACCGCTACAACGACCTGCTGCCGGACTTCGGCTCGGCCGAGTTCCGCAAGCAGAGCCATGACTTCACCCAGGAATGGCTGGGCAAGGCCGAGAAGATCGGCGACGCCGGCCTGTCCGGGCAGGACCTGCTCAGCTACCGCATCTTCGTCGAAGAGCAGAAGCAGTCGCTGGAAGGGGAGAAGTTCCCGAGCTGGATGATGCCGGTCAACCAGATGGGCTCCACCGTCAGCTATGCGGTGATGCTGGGTTCGGGCCAGGTGGCGCAGCCGTTCAAGACGGTCAAGGATTACGACAACTGGTTGGCGCGTGCAGCGCGCGTTCCGGTACTGCTGGAAACTGAAAACGCCAACATGCGCGAAGGCATGAAGGCTGGCGTGGTGCAGCCACGCGTGCTGATGGAAAAGGTGGTGCCGCAGTTCGATGAGATCATCACTGCCAAGGCCGAAGACAGCCAGTTCTGGGGCCCGATCAAGCTGCTGCCGGCTGACTTCCCGCAGGCCGACAAGGATCGCCTGACCGAAGCTTTCCGCGCGGTGATCAATGACAAGCTGATGCCGGCGATCAAGCAGCAGCGTGACTTCATCGCCAATGAATACCTGCCGGCCACCCGTGACACGGTCGGCCTGGATTCTTTGCCGGACGGCAAGGCGTGGTACGCGTTCAACGCCAAGCAGAGCACCACCACTGCGCAGACTCCGGAGCAGATCCACGAGATCGGGCTGGCTGAAGTGGCACGCATCCATGCTGAAATCCAGAAGGTGATGGCCGAGGTGGGCTTCAAGGGCTCGCTGCAGGAATTCTTCACCTTCATGCAGAAGGACAAGCAGTTCGAGTTCAAGTCCGAGCCGGAATTGCTGGAGCATTACCGTGGGCTGGAAGCCAAGATCAATGCCAACGTACCCAAGCTGTTCTCGCTGACTCCGAAGGCCGGTTTCGAGATCCGCCCGATCGAGGCCTTCCGTGCCAAGTCGGCCGCCGGCGGCGAGTACATGCAGCCCAGCGAAGACGGCAGCCGTCCGGGCATCTTCTACGTCAACACCTACGACTTGCCGACGCGCAAGACCTGGGACGCCGAAGACCTGTTCCTGCATGAAGCCATCCCGGGTCATCACTTCCAGCTCGCACTGCAGCAGGAGCTGAAGGGTGTGCCGGCGTTCCGTCGCTTCGGTGGCGAGACTGCCTTCATCGAGGGCTGGGGCCTGTATGCCGAAAGCCTGGGCAAGGACCTGGGCGTATACACCGACCCGTACAGCTACTTCGGCCGCCTGCAGGGTGAGCTGTGGCGTGCGGTGCGTCTGGTGGTGGACACCGGCCTGCATTCCAAGGGCTGGACCCGCCAGCAGGTGCTGGACTATATGTTCGCCAACTCCTCGGTGAGCGAACCGGATGCAGTTGCCGAAGCCGAGCGTTACATCGCATGGCCGGGCCAGGCATTGGCTTACAAGACCGGCGAGCTGAAGATCCAGGAACTGCGCAAGCGCGCGCAGGACAAGCTGGGTGCCAAGTTCGACATCCGCGAGTTCCACGCCGAAGTGCTGAAGGACGGCTCGGTACCGCTGGACGTCCTCGACGAGAAGCTCAACGCCTGGATCGCCGAAAAGGCCAAGTAAGCGGCAAGCCGCCTACCGGTAGTGCCGAGCCATGCTCGGCAAGGGGCATTACCGCAAAAAGCCAACCCCTCCCCTTGGCGTGCGGCCAAAGGGAGGGAGCAGGTAGTGCCGAGCCATGCTCGGCAAGGGGCATTACCGGCAATGTGGCAGGCCACATTGCCGGTTTTGTTTTGGTTGGTCGGTGATGCCCCAGCCGAGCATGGCTCGGCTCTACATCAATCAACGGCCAACCGTAATTGTTCACCGTTCGGCCGTACGTAGTGTTCCAGCCATAACCGCGCGATCTGCCATGTAGCCATGGCACAGTGCGCGATTCCCCTTCAAACCTGTTGGCGGCGTGATCGCGGGTGTTGTGCGTGTCGCCGCTGTTGTTGCCGATGACTCTATTCGTATCGCTGATCCTGCCGTTGCTGGCCATCTGGTTGTGGTGGCCGGTGGCTCCTTTGTCCAAGCGCCAGCGCCGCTGGCGCATTGGCATTACCGTCGGCTTGGCCCTGGTTGGGCTCGGCTTCGCCACGCTGTGGCGGTTGGATGTCTTCAGCTATTCGGTCGAAGCCTGGATCCAACTGGTGTTCGGTTGGGTGCTGGTGATGTTCGTATTGCTGCTGGCTTTCCTGCTGCTGCGAGAAGCAGGCTGGCTGCTGTCACGCCTGCTGCCGCGCGGGTCACGCATCGCGACGCTGTGGCACGGCACCGGCTTCAACCAGGGCGCGGCAACGGTGATCGTGTTGCTCGCCACGCTTGGTATTTACAACGGGCTCAAGCCGCCGCAGGTACATGAGCGCGACCTGGTCGTTCCGAACCTGCCCAAGGAAATGGACGGCCTGCGCATGGCGGTGCTCGCTGATCTGCATATCAGCCCGGTCAAGCGCACCTGGCGCACGCAGCGCATCGTCGATGCGACCTTGGCGGCGAAGCCTGATCTGATCGTTCTGCCCGGTGACATGGCCGACGGTGGTCTGGAAGACAGTGGTCGGTTTGCGGAGCCTTTGGCCCAGTTGAAGGCGCCTTACGGGGTTTGGCTGGCTCCGGGTAATCATGAGTATTACTACGACTACGCTGCCTGGATGTCACATTTCCGGCAGATGGGGCTGGGCGTGCTGGAGAACCAGACCGCGACGTTGTCGATCAACGGACGCACGCTGGCGATGTCGGGCATTGGTGATCTGGCTGCCTTGAAACAGACCCCGTACATGCACGGCGGTTTGCCGCCCGACATGCCAGCGGTGGTGAACGGCGGCAAGGGCAGTGATGTGCACATCCTGCTCGCCCACCAGCCGAAGCAGGCGCGCGCGGCTGCGGCGACTGGTGCGATCGACCTGCAGGTATCCGGCCATACCCACGGTGGCCATATGCTGGGCTTTGATCGCTGGGTGGTAGCGCCGTTCAACCACGGCTATGTGCGTGGCGAGTACCGCGTGCAGGACATGACCTTGTTCGTCAGCAGCGGTGTAGGCCAATGGGACGGTTTCACCGCACGCCTTGGCGTGCGCTCCAGCATCGATGTACTGGTGTTGCGCAGCCCAGCCAAGTAACCACCGGATTTGTGGGAGCGGGGTGGCTTGTAGGAGTGGCGTGAGCCGCGAAGCTGGTATTGCCCAAGCTATTGGCAGCTTTGCAATCTGACGATTCGCTTGCTTCGCGGCTTACGCCGCTCCTACAAGATGAGGCGACGCGCGTGCATTGGCATCGCGGTCGCGCCGACAGATCAGGTATCTAGGTCGGCCTCGCTGCCTTCAGTGTTCCTGCGCTTATCCGGCATCAGCTTCGGTAGCGTGCTCACTACCGCCAAGGCAGCGATGGTGGTGATGAAAGCCACCATCTCCATGCCCATGCCTGCAGCCATGCCGATGGCCGCCGTCATCCAGATGCCGGCGGCGGTGGTCAGGCCCTGGATGCGCTCTTCGTTGTCGAGCTTGAGGATGGCGCCGGCACCAAGGAAGCCGATGCCGGAGACGATGCCCTGCATCACCCGGGTCACATCGGCACCTGAAATGCCCATCTGCAAGGGTGCCAATACGAACAACGCCGAACCCACCGAGACCAGGATATGGGTCTTCAAGCCGGCGGCGCGCCCTTTGCGTTCCCGCTCCAGGCCAAGCAGCCCGCCGAGCACGATGGCCGTGGCCAACCGCGAAACGATGACAGTCAGTGTGCCGACATCGGGAATGGCGAACTCGGCGGCCAGCGCCTGACCGATCTCTTCGGTGATGCTCATGCAGAGGCGTCCTTGGTTGCGGTCGAAGGGCGGGCGATGGTGGTGATCGTGCGCAGGGTTTGCTTTACCGGTGGTGATGCCGATGTGCTGCTGGCGTGAAATCGGTGCCGCCAGGATCGACGCGTCCCTGGTGGTTCCGAATACAAAAACGGCCCCGTGAGGGGCCGTTGTTCTGTCTATCGCTCAGGCGATCAAAGCACGATCTGGTCGAAGCGCTCGACCCGGGTGTGCCCATGCGTTGCTTCACCTGTGCGCGGCTGCGGGTAGTCGCTGAGGCGGTCGACCAGCACCGTCTGCAGGCCGGCCTCGCGGGCGGCGTCCAGCTCTTCGACGACGTCGGAGAGGAACAGGATTTCAGATGGATCGATGTTGATGGCTTTGGCGATACGCGCGTAGCTGGGTGCTTCGCGCTTGCCGCCGACTTCGGTATCGAAGTTGCCAGAGAACAGGCCGTTCAAGTCACCGGCATCGCTGAAGCCGAAGAACAGCTTCTGCGCTGGCACCGAGCCGGAGGAGTACACGTACAGCGGCAGGCCGCCGGCGTGCCAGCCGCGCAGCACGTCGGCAACTTCCGGGTACAGGTGGGCGGTGTAGTCGCCGTTGCGGTAGCCCACGTCCCAGAGCATGCCTTGCAGCGCCTTCAGCGCGGTGTGCTTGCGGTCCTGGTCGATCCAGCCCTGCAGGGTTTCGACGATGACCTCGTCCTGGCAGGCGCTGGCGGAGATTTCGGTGGCCACCGCGTCCAGCCACTGGCGGACCTGCGGTTCATTGCCGTGCGCCTGCACGAAGCCGGGCAGGGCGTTGCGGGCATACGGGAACAGCACTTCCTTGACGAAGGAGATGCTGGAGGTGGTGCCCTCGATGTCGGTGAGGATGGCTTTGATGGTCATGCTGGTATTCCTGCAGGGTGCTTCTTCTGCACCTGTGCGTGGTTGGTAGAGATAGGGGACAAGAGCCAAGAGCTGCCCTCACCCCAACCCCTCTCCCGTGAACGGGAGAGGGGCTTAAGCAGAAGTCGGGCTCAGAGAGTGCTGGGCTCGTAGCGGGGGAAGCGCTGGGCGATGTCGGTGCCGGTGAAGTGGCCGACCCAGCCGTCCGGCTCGGTGAAGAAGCGGATGGCGGCGAAGCTGGGTTCTTCGCCCATGTCGAACCAATGATTGACGCTGTCGGGTACGGCGATCAGGTCGTCCTTTACGCACTCCACCTCGTAGACCTTGTCGCCCACGTGCAGGGTGAACAGGCCCGAGCCGGCGACGAAGAAACGGACTTCGTCTTCCTTGTGGTAATGCTCGTCGAGGAACTTCTTGCGGATCTCGGCGCGGGCCGGGTTGTCCGGGGCGATCGAGGCCACGTCCACGCTCTTGAAGCCGTGCTCGGCGACCAGGCGGTCGATGTCCTCGCGGTAGGCGGCAAACACTTCTTCCTGGCTTGCCCCCGGAGTGACCGGGTGCTTGGCCTGCCAGCGTTCAAAGGTGACACCGATCTTGTTCAGTTCGGCGGCGATGACCTCGCCGTCGCGGCTGTCGAACAGCGGTGCGTCCGGGGCGGTTTCATTGAAAATGCGCAGTCGGCTCATGGGGGACTCGACGTAGTAGGAAGAAGGGTCAGGCGTGGCCGCGCAGGCGGCGCAGCTCCAGCTCGCAATGCAGCAGGAACTCAAACGCCTCCAGGTGGCGACGGGCTTCGGCCATGTCGCGGCCCCAGGCATACAGGCCGTGGCCATCGATCAGGTAGCCCCACATCGGCCCCTTGTCGAGTTCTGCCTCGACCTGGGCGGCCAGTACGTCCATGTCCTGGGTATTGGAGAACACCTTGAGGTCGACGGCGGTTTCGTGGGTGGAGTTGCCGTGCAGGGCCTTGAGCAGCTCATAGCCTTCCAGGCGGATATGGCCGTCGCTGCCGTACAGGCGCGAGGCGATGGTCTGCACCGGCGAATGGGTGTGCAGCACGCAGCCGACTTCCGGGAAGCGGGCGTAGAGCTGGGTGTGCAGCAGGGTCTCCGCCGAAGGGCGCAGCGGTCGGCCCACGGCCTTGCCTTCGAAATCCACCACCATGATGTCGCTTTCGATCAGCCGGCCCTTGTCCTTGCCGGACACGGTGATGGCCGCATGCTGGTCATCCAGCCGGTGCGAGAAGTTGCTGCTGGTGGCAGGTGTCCAGCCGGCGTGGGCCAGTTCACGGATGTTGTCGATCAGCAGCTGGGCCAGTTCGCTCAGTCGCTGGGCGTCGTAGGGGACGGTAGGCGCGTTCATGGGGCCCATTCTACTAAGAACGCCCGCAGGTTCATGCATGCATCCGGATGGAACTGATGCCAGCAGGGAATATGGGATCAATCGGGTCGCGCGGCCCCGTATCCGGGTTGCGCTTACCCGGGCTGCAGGTATTTGGCTCCAGTTTGGCCATGGGGCTGATGCCAACAACGAAAAGCCCGGGATTGCTCCCGGGCTTCAGGTTTGTCACCGGCTGACAGCTCAGCCGTTCTTGGCCTTGTTGGCTGCATTGAGCTTGCTGTGACGCACGCCGTACAGGAAATAGATGATGAAGCCGGTGAGGGTCCACACGCCCATCAGCATCCAGTTGTGCAGGGTCATCGCGGTCAGCAGGGCAATGCAGCTGAGCACGCCGAGGCTGCAGATCAACCAGGCCATCGGGATGCGGAACGGACGCGGCAGGTCCGGCTGGGTGCGGCGCAGGACCAGCACGCCGGCGCAGACCGCGGCAAAGGCGATCAGCGTGCCCATCGAGGTTAGCTCGCCGAGGATGTCCAGCGGGAACAGCGCTGCCAGCAGGGCGATGCCGATACCGGTGATCACTGTGTTGATATGAGGGGTGCGGTACTTGGGATGGATCTTGGTGAATACCGGCGGCAGCAGGCCGTCGCGGCCCATGATCATGAAGATGCGCGGCTGGCCGATCACCATCACCAGCACCACCGAGGCCAAACCGATCAGTGCGCCGATCTCGACGATGATGCGTAGCCAGTCCAGCTGCGGGTGTGCGGCAACGGCGGTGACCACCGGCTCGGCGGTGCCCAGCAACTGGTAGGGCACCAGACCGGTCATCACCGCGGCCATGGCGATGTACAGCACAGTACAGATCACCAGCGACAGCAGCATGCCGATCGGCAGGTCGCGCTGCGGGCGGTGTGATTCCTGCGCCGCCACCGATACCGCTTCAAAACCGATATAGGCGAAGAACACCATCGCCGCGCCACGCAAGACGCCGTCGAAGCCGTACTTGCCCGGGCCTTCATTGGCCGGAATGAACGGGGTCCAGTTGCTGGTGTCCACGTACTTCCAGCCGGCAACGATCACCAGGATGATAAGGCCGGTCTTCAATACCACCATGGCCATGTTCATCGCCGAGGACTTGCTGATGCCGACGTAGCACAGCCAGGTCAGCAGCAGTACCAGGATGGCCGCCGGGATGTTGGCAATGGCGCCGGTGGGCTTGAGCTGGGCGTCCAGCGGGGCGCTGACCAGCGCCGCTGGCAGGTGGATGTCGAAATGGGCGAGGAAGCTGAGGAAGTAACCGGTCCAGCTGACTGCCACCGCCGAGGCCGAGACGCCGTATTCCAGCACCAGCATCCAGCCGATGAACCAGGCCGACAGCTCGCCGAAGGTCGCGTAGGTGTAGGTATAGGCGCTGCCGGAGACCGGCACCATCGAGGCGAACTCGGCGTAGGCCAGGGCGCAGAAGGCGCAGCAGATGGCCGCCAGCACGAACGACAACATGATGGCTGGGCCGGCATGGTTGGCTGCGGCCTGGCCGGTGATGACGAAGATGCCGCCGCCGATCACCGCGCCGATGCCCAGCGCGGTCAGACCCCAGGGGCCGAGGGTTCGGCGCAGGCTCAGGCCATTGGCTTCCTCATGTGCGGCGTGCGGATGTTTGGTGGCCCAGAGTTGCTTGAACATGTTTCGGGTCTTCGCTCATCGGTGCGCGGCGGGCGCGCAAAAGAAAACCGGCGCGCTGGGCGCCGGTCAGAGTGTGCTTCAGGCTTGCTTGTTCAGCTTGCTGTTGCGGATGCCGTAGCCGAAATAGATGCACAGGCCCAGCAGTGTCCAGCCAACGAACAGGTGCCAATGCACCACGAAGGCCTGCATAAACAAGGCCAGGCAAGCCAGTGCGCCCAGCGGGCAGATCAACCATGCGGCCGGCACCTTGAACGGGCGCACGATGTCCGGCTTGGTACGACGCAGCACCAGTACGCCGATGCAGACCGTGGCGAAGGCCAGCAGGGTGCCCATCGACACCAGCTCGCCCAGCACATTCAACGGCACCAGGCCGGCCAGCAGGGCAGCCAGCACGCCGACAACCACGGTGCTGACGTACGGGGTGCGGAAGCGCGGATGGACCTTGCCGAACATCTTGGGCAGCAGGCCGTCGCGGGAGATGGTGTAGGCGATGCGCGACTGACCCATCATCATCACCAGCACCACCGAAGACAGGCCGGCAATGGCGCCGATCTCGACTGCGGTCTTCAGCCAGGATAAGGTCGGGTAGGCTTCCAGCGCAGTGGCCACCGGCTTGTCGGTGCCCAGCAGGTTGTACGGCAGCATGCCGGTCAGCACCGCACAGACCACGATGTAGACCAAGGTGCAGATGGCCAACGAGCCGAGCAGGCCGATCGGCATGTTCTTCTGCGGGTCCTTGGTTTCGCCGGCGGCGGTGGAGACCGCATCGAAGCCGATATAGGCGAAGAACACGATGGTGGCGGCACGGAACACGCCGCTCCAGCCGAATTCACCGAAGGTGCCGGTGTTTTCGGGGATGAATGGCTGCCAGTTTGCCGGGTCGATGTACTGGATGCCGAAGCCGACGAACAGGCAGATCACGATGACCTTGATCGCCACGATGATGGCGTTGACCAGGGTGGACTGGGTCACGCCGACGTAGAGCAGGCCGGTGATGGCGGCCACGATCAGCACCGCAGGCAGGTTGAACAGCTTGCCGGAGTTGACGAACTCGCTGCCGGTCCAGGCCAGCGGCGCCGCCGACAAAGCGTCGGGGAAGGGCACATGCAGCGTGGTGGTAATGAAGCTGATCAGGTAGGCCGACCAGCCCACGGCGACCGAGGCCGAGGCGAACAGGTATTCCAGTACCAGGCACCAGCCAATGAACCATGCCATGCCTTCGCCCAGGGTGGCGTAGGAGTAGGAATAGGCGCTGCCGGAGACCGGCATCATCGCTGCGAACTCGGCGTAACACAGGCCGGCCAACGCGCAGGCGATGCCGGCGAAGACGAAGGACAGCATCACTGCCGGCCCGGCGTGGTTGGCCGCAGCCTGGCCGGTCAGCACGAAGATGCCCGCACCGATCACCGCACCGATGCCGAGCAGGATCAGGTGCTTGGCGGTGAGGGTGCGCTTGAGTGTGGCTTCGCCCTGCAGGCTGCCCTCGATGGGCTCACCGGCATCAACGTGTGCGGCCGGTTCGACCGGCTTGACCCTCAACAGTGCTTTAAGCATTCCGCAAATTCCCGAGCTGTGTATTGGCCCGAACGCACGGAGGCGACGGGGCCGGTTGTATGGCGACGCAAGCTGAACGGTCGGCAACTGCTCTACCTTGCCAAAGCTAGCGAAACTCGACAAGCGCAACTGCAACATCGACAGCGATAATGACCGCCGGATCGAAAAGTTGGGATGTGCTTACAGTCATGCTTGGACAGGATCAGCAGTTGCGACAGGCATTTGAGGGCTATTCCCGACGGCACCCGGAGCATGAGGAGGTGGCGCGGGAATTCCTGGCCTTGCTTGATGAAGGCGGGGTGGACCCATTCACCCGCGAGCGTTTGGCCGGGCATTTCACTGGTAGCGCCTGGCTGGTCAGTGCCGATGGCCAGCGCGCGCTGCTCACTCACCACCGCAAGCTGCAGCGCTGGTTGCAGCTGGGCGGGCATGCCGATGGCGACCACGATCTGACTGCGGTAGCGCTGCGCGAGGCCGAAGAGGAGTCCGGTCTGTCTGGTCTGGCGTTGGCTTCGGCTGAGATTTTTGATCTTGACCGGCATTGGATTCCTGAGCGCAAGGATGTTTCTGGTCATTGGCACTACGACGTGCGCTATGTGGTCGTTGCCGGTAGCAACGAGGCGTTCGTGGTCAGCGAGGAGTCGCTGGAGCTGGCGTGGCGACCAGTGGCCGAGATCGCCAGCGAGGAAGATGAGTCCATGCGGCGGATGGCGAATCGGTGGCTGCAGAGATAGAAGGGGCATGCAGGAATGGGGGCAGCCGCGAAGCAGGCAAAGCCTGATCGCTGGCAATGCCTGCAATCTGAATGTCCATCAGCTTCGCGGCTGACGCCGCTCCTACAAGATCACCAGACGTGACCGGGAAAGCCCCTGCCGAGCATGGCTTGGCACTACATGGCGCTGCGGCGCGCAGCCGATCCAGCCCCTCTCCCGCATGCGGGGTGAGAGGGGCAGCTTGCGAACCATTGGTTCGCTGCCCATCGAACGCCTTTGCGCAAGGGCCGGGGCGCGGAGCGGGGGTTGGGGTGAGGGCAGCTTGTCAGTACAGGATGCGGGTGCGCAGGGTGCCCTGGATCGTGGCCAGCTCTTCGCGGATGGCCGCAGCCTGTTCTTCGCTGGCGGTGATGTCGATCACCACGTAACCGACCTTGGGGTCGGTGCGCAGGAACTGGCCGTCGATGTTGAGGTTGTGGCGCGAGAAGATCTCGTTGATCTTGGACAGCACGCCCGGCACGTTGCGGTGGATATGCAGCAGGCGCAGGCTCTGTTCGTGCTCCGGTAGGGTTACTTCCGGGAAGTTGACGGCGGACAGGGTCGAGCCGTTGTCGCTGTAACGCACCAGCTTGGCCGCCACTTCCACGCCGATGTTCTCCTGCGCTTCCAGCGTGGAGCCGCCGACATGCGGGGTCAGGATCACGTTGTCATGCGCGGTCAACGGTGATTCGAACAGGTCGCCATTGCCCTTGGGCTCGACCGGGAACACGTCCACGGCAGCGCCACCGAGGTGGCCCGAGCTCAAAGCCGCGTCCAGGGCGGCGATGTCGACCACGGTGCCGCGCGCTGCATTGATCAGGTGCGCACCCTTCTTCATCTTGCCCAGCTGCTCAGCGCCCATCATCCACTGCGTGGAGGCGTTCTCCGGCACGTGCAGGGTGACCACGTCCGAACGCTTCAACAGGTCATCCAGGCTGATCGCCGGGTGCGCATTGCCCAGCGACAGCTTGGTTTCGATGTCGTGGAAAATCACGTGCATGCCCAGCGCTTCGGCCAGCACGCCAACCTGGGTGCCGATGTGGCCGTAGCCGATGATGCCAAGGGTCTTGCCGCGCACTTCGTGGCTGCCGGCGGCCGACTTCGACCAGCCGCCGCGATGGCATTCCGCGTTCTTCTGCGGAATGCCGCGGGTCAGCATGATCGCCTCGGCAATCACCAGTTCGGCGACCGAGCGGGTGTTGGAGTAGGGCGCGTTGAACACCGGAATACCGGCCAGCTCGGCCGCTTCCAGGTCGACCTGGTTGGTGCCGATGCAGAAGCAGCCGACCGCGATCAGGCGCTTGGCTTCGGCCAGCACCTCAGCGCTGAGATGGGTGCGTGAGCGGATGCCGACGATATGGGCTTCGGCGATGCGCGCCTTCAATTCCTCTTCGGGCAGCGACTTGCTGTACAGCTCGATCTGCGAGTAACCGGCCGCCTTGAAGACGTCCACGGCGGTCTGGCTGACCCCCTCAAGCAACAAAACGCGGATGTCCTGCTTCGGAAACGAGGTCTTCTTGGGCGACATGTCGTGAACGGCGGCGTAGAGGGGTAGGCCGCCAACTATGCCAGAAGCGCGCCCGCTTTTGTGCGCTGCGCAATTCCGCAAAGCCTTGATGGCAAAAGGTTTCATCTGAAATCCGGGGTTGGCGTCAATTGCCGGGGCTGAGACTGGACGCGACGCCATGCCGGTGTCACGCTTGACGGCTTTCACGTCGCCGAAACACCGCCATGACCGATCCGCGCCTGGAATCCCTGCTGCAGTCCTGCCCCGACCTGCGTCTGAAGACCGAGCCGGGCGACCTGGAGCATTACGGGCGCGACTGGACCCGGCGTTGGACGCCGACGCCGCTGGCAATTGTCTTGCCGGGCAACGTGGAAGAAGTGCAGGCGGTGGTGCGCTGGGCCAACCAGCACAATGTGGCTGTAGTGCCATCGGGCGGTCGTACCGGCCTGTCCGGCGGCGCGGTTGCGGCCAACGGCGAGCTGGTGCTGAGCCTGGAGCGGATGAACAAGCCGCTGGCTTTTGATGCGGTGGACCGCACTCTGGTGGTGCAGGCCGGCATGCCACTTGAAGCGGTGCACAACACCGCCAAAGAACATGGGCTGATCTATCCGGTGGATTTCGCCGCGCGTGGCTCCTGTTCGATTGGCGGCAATATCGCCACCAATGCCGGCGGTATCCGCGTGATCCGCTACGGCAATACCCGCGAGTGGATTGCCGGGCTCAAGGTAGTTGCCGGTAGTGGCGAACTGCTGGAGCTCAACAAGGGCTTGATCAAGAACTCCAGCGGCTACGACTTCCGCCAGCTGATGATCGGCTCGGAAGGCACGCTCGGCATCGTGGTCGAGGCAACCTTGAAGCTGACCGATCCGCCGCCGACCACCAATGTGATGGTCTTGGCGCTGCCGTCGTTTGAAGTGTTGATGCAGGTGTTCTCCGCTTTCCGCGAGCGCTTGCAGCTGGAGGCCTTCGAGTTCTTCACCGACCTGGCGGTCAAGCACGTCACCGCGCATGGCGCGCAGTATCCATTCGAGGAGATCCATCCGTATTACGTGGTGACCGAATACGCCTCGGCTGACGAGGCAGGCGAAGCCGCAGCGCTGGCGGCGTTCGAGCATTGCATGGAGCAGGGCTGGGTGCTGGATGGCGTGATCAGCACCAGCGAAGCACAGGCGCAGCAGCTGTGGCGCCTGCGCGAAGGCATCACCGAGTCGGTGGCGCGCTACAAACCGTACAAGAACGACGTATCGGTGCGGATCTCGGCGATGCCAGCCTTCCTGGCCGAAACCCAGGCGCTGATCAATGGTGCCTATCCACACTTTGAAGTGGTGTGGTTCGGCCATATCGGCGACGGCAACCTGCACATCAATGTGCTCAAACCCGATGACACCAGTGACGCCGAGTTCCTCAGCCAGTGCGAGCATGTGACCAAGCTGTTGGCGCAGGTGCTGTTGCGGTTTGATGGCAGCATCTCGGCCGAACACGGTATTGGTCTGGTCAAGAAGGCCTATCTCTCCAGCACCCGTAGCGAGGCCGAAGTCGCGTTGATGCGCGGCGTCAAGCGCGCGTTCGATCCGAACTGGTTGTTGAACCCGGGCAAGCTGTTCGATCCCTGAGCGGATGGCAGGCACGCTTGCCTTGTTGGACGCTGGACTACTCGCGCGGTAGTTCCAGCACGAAGCGGCTGCCGCCTGCACTGCCGCTGCTGCAGGAAACATGGCCGCCGTGCGCATCGGCGATCGCCTTGACCACCGCCAGGCCGAGTCCGCTGCCGCCACCTTGGCGCGAGCGTGATCCATCGCCGCGCATGAACGGATCGAAGACATGTGGCTGCAGGTTGGTCTCGATACCCGGGCCGTTGTCCTCGATGGCCAACTGCACGTGGTCCTTGCCGTCCTGGATTGAAATCCGCACCCGTCCTGGGCTGGCATAGCGGTGCGCGTTCTCCAGCAGGGCGAGCAGGGCCTGACGCAGTCGGGTCGGGTCGCAGTACGCCAGGTGTTCGTCGCGGTGGGTTTCCAGCTCCAGTACGGAACCTGCGCTGCGGAATGCGGGATCAACCATGGTCATCACCGAGTGCACTTCCTGCACCACGTCGGTTGGTGCACGCCGTACGTCGAGCCTGCCGTTGCCCGCCAGCCCCAGCACGCGCAGGTCCTCGATCAGTCGTGACAGCCCTTCCACCTGCGCCAGCAGGCTGCGGAACTGCGCTTCGTCCGGCTGGAACACGCCATCCGCCAAGCCCTGCAGGCGGCCGCGCAGGATGGTCAGCGGCGTGCGCAGCTCATGCGCGATCGCTGCATGCCATAGCGTGCGTTCGCGGTCCATGTGCTGCAGGCGTGCGGCCATGGTGTTGAAGTCCTCGACCAGCAAGGCAACCTCATCGAGCGCATCGTCGCTGGCGCTGGCGCTGGCACGCACGCCCAGGTCGCCATCGGCGAGCGCGCGCACCGATTCCATCAAGGTGTTGAGCGGGGACACGATGCGGCGGGTGAGGCGGATCGATGTGGCCAGTGCCAAGGCCAAACCGACCACGGTGACACTCGCCATCCAGGCCAGCTCAGGACCCGTCGGCAGCCAGCCTTCCGGTTGTTCCGCTGCGCTGGCTGGAAAGAACTCGACCAGAATCGCCCACAGCATGCAGGAAGACAGGATCGTGATCACGATGACACTGACCACCATCAGCGACATCGACAAGGTGATGTGTCGATTGAGCCCGAGGCGGCGCATCAGCGATCCGCCGCCAGACGATAGCCGACACCGCGCACACTGGCCGGCATGTTGGCCACGCCTACGTCATCGAGCTTGCGCCGCAGCTTGCTGACATGGCTGTCGACGGTGCGTTCCAGTGCCTCGCTCTCGGGAAGGCATTGGTGCATGAGCTCGCTGCGGCTGAAGATGCGGGTAGGTGCCAGTGCCATGCAGTGCAGCAACTTGAACTCGGTGAGGGTGAGCAACAGCTCGTGGCTATAGCCTTCGCCCTCGACGTGTACGCAATGGGTTTGCGGATCGATCAGCAATGGTCCTGCGCGCAACGAAGCGGCGGCCTGTCGCGGCGCTGCACGCAGGGTGCGGCGCAGCACCGCACGTACCCGCGCGGCGACTTCTGCCGGGTTGAATGGTTTGACCACGTAGTCGTCTGCACCCATCCGCAATGCGGTGAGCTTGTCCAGATCCTGATCCAGTGCGGTCAGCATGATGATCGGCGTATCGCTGCTCTGGCGCAGCTGCGAAAGCACGCCCCAGCCATCGATGCCGGGCAACTGGACATCCAGCAGCACCAGATCGGGACGGGCGCTGCGGTGCAGCTCCAGTGCGGCGCGGCCGTCGCTGGCGCGCACGACACGCAGCTTCTCCCGCTCCAGATAGGCAGCGATGATGTCGGCGATCTCGGTTTCGTCCTCGACGATCAGGACAAGTGCATCATGGGAGCGGTCCCATTGCGCCATCGCGGCGGCGGGTAGATGTGCAGTCATTGCCGGGTGGGGCCGAAAGGTTCTGGCCTCCATGCTATCTCCACATTCCCTCCATCGAAACCCCATCATCGGCCCGCACACTGCGCGCCTGCGTTCCTGCAGGCTTTCCAGTACCACGTGTAGCGATGACCATTCGACGGATTACGACGGCCGTGTGTGCGGCTCTGGTTATGGCCATGACGGCCTGCTCCTCCCCTGAAGCACCTCCGCAAGCGGTACCCAAGGTCAGCGTGGTGACTGTCACCGCGCAACGCGTGCAGCGCGATGACGAGCTGCAGGGGCGGGTGTCTGCGCTGCGCACCGCGCAGATCCGCGCGCAGGTAGGCGGCATCGTGCGCAAGCGCCTGTTCGAGCAAGGTGCTGAAGTTGCTGCCGGGCAGGCGTTGTTCCAGATTGATCCGGCCGCATTCCGTGCCGATGTCGATTCCGCGTTGGCGGCATTGCAGCGCAGCGAGGCGGCGCTGTCGCGCAGCCGGGTGCAGGCGCAGCGCCTGCAGGCGCTGGCCGCCGCACAGGCGGTGAGCCAACAGAATCGCGATGATGCGACGTTCGAGTATGAGCAGGCGCGTGCAGCGGTGGCCGAGGCCAGGGCAATCCTGGCAAGGCGCCAGCTGGATCTGCGCTATGCCACGGTCAGCGCGCCCATTGGCGGTCGCATCGATCAGGCAATGGTGACCGAAGGCGCTTTGGTGAACGTCACCGACAGCGAGCCGATGGCGCTGGTGCAGCAGATCGACCAGGTTTATGTCGATGTACGCCAGCCAGCTTCGCAGTTGCCGGCGATGCGCCAGGATGTGGTTGATGGCAATGCAGTGTCCGTTGCCATCATTGGCGCCAACGGCCAGGTTCATCAGGAAGCAGGCCAGCTGTTGTTCTCGGGCATCAATGTCGATGCGCGCACCGGTGATGTGGTGCTGCGGGTGCTGGTCGACAATCCTCGCCGCGAGCTGTTGCCGGGCATGTTCGTGCGTGCGCGGGTGCCGCGAGGCGCGGCCAGCCAGCTGCCGCTGCTGCCGCAACAGGCGGTGCTGCGCAGTGCCGGTGGCCAGGCGTATGTCTGGGTGATCGGCGGCGACGGCAAGGCCGTCATCCGCACCATCGAAATCGACGGCAGCGTGGAGCGGCAGTGGATCGTGCGCAGCGGCCTGAAGGTCGGCGAACGGGTGGTGGTGGAAGGGCAGGAACGCCTGCAGGAAGGGCGTCTGGTTGAGACCTCGCCATGGCAGCCGGTGTCCGTGCAGGGCAAGGCCGCTATCGCATCCAGCAACCACTGAAGGTAAGACATGGCTCGTTTCTTCATTGATCGCCCGGTGTTCGCCTGGGTGCTGGCGATCTTCATCGTGCTGGCCGGCGTACTGGCAATCCCGCAGCTTGCGGTGGAGCGCTACCCGGCGGTGGCGCCAACCAGCGTCAGCATCTACGCCAGCTACCCCGGCGCCAGTCCGCAGACCCTGGATGACTCGGTTGTGGGGTTGATCGAGCGTGAGCTGTCCAGCGTCAAACACCTGCTGTATTTCCAGTCGTCGGTGGATACCTCTGGTGAGGCCTCCATCACCGCCACGTTCGCTCCGGGCACCAATCCGGAATTGGCGCAGGTCGACGTACAGAATCGGATCAAGGCGATCGAGCCGCGGTTGCCGGCCAGCGTGCGCCAGAATGGCGTGTTCGTGGAGGCGGCTGGCTCCGGTTTCCTGATGCTGGTAGGGCTGAAGTCGCCCGATGGCAGCGTGGACGAAGCACAGTTGGGCGATTTCATGGCGCGCAACATCATCGAGGAGCTGCGCCGTATCGATGGTGTTGGCCGGGTGCAGTTGTTTGGCGCGGAGCAGGCCATGCGGGTCTGGCTGGACCCATCCACATTGGCCGGTTATGAGCTCACCGTCGGCGATGTGGTCGCCGCCATCGAGCAGCAGAACCAGAACATCGCCCCGGGCCGCATCGGTGACTCGCCCAGCGTGACCGGGCAGCGCATCACCGTGCCCCTGGTCGCCGATGGCCAGCTGACGACGCCGGCGCAGTTCGCGGCGATAGTGCTGCGTGCCGGTGCTGATGGCTCGCGGGTGTTGCTGGGCGACGTGGCGCGGGTGGAGATCGGCGCGCAGAGCTACGCCTGGGGTACCCGCGAGGACGGCCAGGTGGCAACTGCCGCAGGTATCCAACTGCGTCCAGGTGCAAATGCGGTGAGCACGTCCTCGGCGGTGCGCGCGCGCATGGCCGAGTTGCAGTCGCTGCTGCCGGCCGGTGTGGAAGCCAGCATTCCGTTCGATACCGCGCCGTTCGTGAAGATCTCCATCCAGAAGGTGTTGCAGACCCTGCTGGAGGCGATGTTGCTGGTGTTCGCGGTGATGTTCCTGTTCCTGCAGGACTGGCGTTACACCCTGGTGCCGGCGCTGGTGGCGCCGATTGCGCTGCTGGGCACCTTCGCGGTGATGCTTGCGCTGGGCTTCTCGATCAACGTATTGACGATGTTCGGCATGGTGCTGGCGATCGGCATCATCGTCGACGATGCGATCGTGGTGGTCGAAGGCGTTGAGCGCATCATGGCCAAGGAAGGATTGGCGCCGCGCGAGGCCACGATCAAGGCCATGCGTGAACTGACCAGTGCGGTGGTCGGCATCACCCTGGTATTGACGGCTGTGTTCATTCCGATGGCGTTTGCCAGTGGCTCGGTGGGTGCGATCTATCGTCAGTTCACCGTGTCGATGGCGGTGGCGATCCTGATCTCGGCCTTGCTGGCGCTGAGCCTGACCCCGGCGCTGTGCGCAACCCTGCTACGGCCGGTCGCGCACGAGCGGCCGCGCGGGCGTGTGTTCGCGGCATTCAATCGTGGATTCGCGCGCATGAGTGGGCGTTATCACCGCAGTGTGGCCGCGGTGCTGCGTCGCGGTGGACGGGTCATGGGGGTGTTCGCCGGCTTGCTGCTGGTGTTGTTGCTTGGCCTGCAATGGCTGCCGGGCGCCTTCCTGCCCGAGGAGGACCAGGGCTACTTCATTACCTCGATCCAGCTGCCTGCCGAGGCGACCGCCGAGCGCACGCTGGCCGTGGTCCAGGACTATGAGGCGCATATCGCGTCGCGACCGGGCATCGCCGCCAATCAGGTCATCACTGGTTACAGCTTTGCCGGATCGGGTCCCAGTGCCGCCATGGCGTACACCATGCTCAAGGACTGGGGCGAGCGCGGCGGGGCGACCGCTGCCGGTGAGGTGGCAGCGACCCTGGAGGCGATGGCGGCCAGCAGCGAGGGTGAGGTGATCAGCGTGATGCCGCCGGCCATCGACAGCCTCGGTAACTCCTCCGGCTTCAGTTTGGCGCTGCAGGCCCGCAGCGGTCAGACCCAACTGCAGCTGCGTGCCGCGCAGAAGCAATTGTTGGCGTTGGCCCAGGCCAGCCCGTTGCTGGGCGAAGTGCACGCCGATGGCCTGCCATCAGGCAACAGCGTGCGGCTGCAGATAGATCGCGCCAAGGCCGAGGCGATGGGCGTCGGCTTTGCCGACATCAGCAGCACCTTGTCGGTGGCGATGGGCTCGCAGTACGTCAATGACTTTCCCAACGCAGGGCGCCTGCAACAGGTGATCCTGCAGGCGGATGCGCCATTCCGGATGGAGGTCGAGGACGTGCTGCGTCTATACGTACGCAATGCGCAGGGCGGCATGGTCGCACTTGCGGAGCTGGTCAGCCCGCAGTGGGAGGAGTCGCCGTTGCAGCTGCAGCGCTACCTTGGTTTCCCCGCATTGAATGTCTCTGGTGCGCCAGCTGAGGGCGTCTCCACCGGTCAGGCCATGGCCGAGATGGAGCGGCTTGCGGCGCAGTTGCCGCCGGGTTTTGCGCTGCAATGGACCAGCCAGTCGTTGCAGGAGAAAACGTCCGGGTCACAAGCGCCTTGGCTGCTGCTGATATCGATGCTGGTGGTGTTCCTGGTGCTGGCCGCTCTGTACGAGAGTTGGTCGATACCGATGGCGGTGATGCTGGTGGTGCCGCTCGGCCTGCTGGGCGCGGTGGCGGCGGTATTGCTGCGTGGCATGCCAAATGATGTTTTCTTCAAGGTCGGCATGATCACGGTGATAGGACTTTCGGCGAAGAACGCGATCCTGATCGTTGAGTACGCACGGCAGTTGCAGCAGCAGGGAATGACGGCGGCGCAGGCTGCACTGCGGGCCGCGCGGCTGCGTTTGCGGCCCATCCTGATGACGTCGATGGCGTTCGCACTCGGCGTAGTGCCGTTGATGCTGGCGCAGGGCGCGTCGCGGGAAACCCAGCAGGCCATCGGTACCGGCGTGTTTGGCGGGATGGTGACGGCAACGGTGCTGGCGGTGTTTTTCGTGCCGGTGTTCTATGTGGTGGTGGATGGCAGTTGGCGCTGGTTGCGCCAGCGTCTGCCCGGTTCGCGCTGGAGATCCGCTGGCGGGAGATGATGAACGGATAGGGCGGGCAGGCCAGTTGCAGGTTCCAAGTCTGGGCGGCGGTGGTTACTCTTGGCGTCCTCTAGACCTGATGTTGACCTGCCGATGATCCGCAAGATCCTGTTCTGCGCCTTGATTGCCCTGCCGATGTCGGCATTCGCCTCCAGCTTTGCAGGCACGTCGGCCGGTTCCGCATCGGGCGCATCGTCCAATTCGTCGGGCAGCTCCTCGGGCGACGACAAGGTGTTGCTGGATGCACGCGAAGACGCGGCTGGTTTTGTTGCCAGCAATGGCGAAATCCGTGGCGCATGGCTGGAAGCTGCCCTGATCCAGCTGCGCGAGCGTGATGCTGCCGCGCGCGATGCCAGTGACATGGAACTGGCCCGGAAGATCCTGGCCCTGTGACGAGCTTCCGCCGGCTGCCGCCCGCGCGGTGGCTGGCGGTGTTGCTGCTGCTCTGCGTCAGCGTGCCGATGCAGGCGGCAGTGCGCATCGAGCTGCAGGCAGCTGCGTCGGCGCTGGATTCGGCGCAGGTGCTGGCCAGCCAGCAACTGATCGACGATGTACTGGCGCGCCTTCCCGCCAGCATCGAGGGCAGCAGCTCCTTGACGCTGCAGCTACGTTGGCGTGACGACTTGCCCGAGCATGTGCAGGGCCGGGCACGCGGGCGTGAACTTGGCTTGGACAAGCGCCTGCTGCCGTTGTTGTTGCAGGGCAGTCCTGCATCCTCCGCCAGCTCCGCCCAGGCGTGGCAGCAGGCACGTGCTGCGCTGATACACGAGCTGGGCCACGCGCTGGACCGCTCCGCCAAGGGCGGCTGGTCACATCAACCGCGCTTTCTGGATATCGCTGGTTGGCAGCAAAGGCCATTGTGGCCGGGGCGTGGGCGCAACCACTTCAGTTTGCGCAGCCCGGATCGCTACGAGCTGGAGAGCCCGGCTGAGTTCTTCGCGGTAAACCTCGAACACTATCTGCTGGACCCGGACTACGCCTGCCGGCGTCCGCTTCTGCATGCCTGGTACGGCGAAAACCTTGGCGCGCCGAGGCAGTTGGATGTGGCGCAATGCCCGCAGGCCCTGCCGTTCATGCAGGCCGGCGAGCAGGAAGGCCTGGCCGATCTGCTTGATCTCGACCCGGCGCGGGTCTACGAAATCGACTACCTGCTGGCCGAAGGCAACGAAAAGCTGATGAGCCGCTGGGGCCACAGCATGCTGCGGCTGGTAGTGTGCGCGCCCGGGCGTACGCCTGGCCCTGCGTGTCGGATGGATCTGCAATACCACCTCGTGCTGTCGTTCCGCGCCTTTGTCGGTGATGTGCAGATATCCAGCTGGCGTGGCCTGACCGGGTCCTATCCGTCGCGCCTGTTCGTGTTGCCGCTGAGTCGGGTGATCGAGGAATACACCAAGGTCGAGCTGCGCGGCGTCTCATCCACGCCGCTGCGCCTGCAGCGTGATGAGATCAATGCGGTGCTGCAGCAGGCGGCGCGGCTGCACTGGGACTACGACGGGCGCTACTACTTCATCAGCAACAACTGCGCGGTGGAAACCGGCAAGTTGCTGGGCGACGGCGCGCCGCGGCTGGGCACGGCCGAGCTGCTGTCGATCACCCCAACCGGTTTGCTGCACAGCCTGCGTGCCGAAGCATTGGCCGATCCGCCACGCGATCATGCACAAGCGCTGCGTGGCGGCTATTACTTCGAGTCGGCAGCCGCCCACTACGCGCTGGTGTTCGAGGTCGCCCGCAAGGCGCTGGCGTTGCCGGCCAAGGACGCGGAGGCATGGTTGGCACTGCCGCCCGCGCAACGGCGGACGTGGATGCAGCAGGCCGACGATCAGGTGCTGGCGGCCATGCTGCTGTTGGAGCAGGCCGCGTGGCGACGCGGGGAGGTGGCTGCAGCCGATGTGCTCAAGCGCAGTCTGCTTGCCGGTGGCAAACGGCGGCCGGAAATGGCCGACTTCGAGGCGCTGATGGAGCGGTCTGGCGTGCTGCTGACTCCAGGTAGCCTGTTGGGGGCGGATCAGGGGTATGGCATTCCCGATGCGGATGAACAGGCGTTTTTGAGGGCCGAGGCTGCCGCTGGGGCTGGGCCTGCCCGGCAGCAATGGAAGGTCCTGCGGGAGGCCGCTTTGGCTGCCTTGCCCGGAGCGCAGCGCGCGCGGATGGAGCAGATCGAGGTGAACCTGCTGTACCTGCGGCAGAGGCTGCGTTTAGGGTACGGTACGCAATCAGGGGAGGCGGCGACGCTCGATGAGCGGCGTCCGGGTCGGTTTTCAGGAGAGCGCGGTTGATTGGTACTGAGCAGCAGGCGGTCGATGCGATGGCCGAGGATGTGTTGAAGCTGCGCTCCTGCGCGATCCTCCAGCTTGATCCGGATGGTCAGGTGCTCGGCTGCAATGCCGGGGTAGCTACGGTGTTTGGTTATCCCTGCGAAGAGATTCGCGGGCTGCCGTTCTCGCAGTTGTTCAGCGCTGCCGATACCCAGCGCGGTGCAGCACAGCAGGCAGTAGCGCGCACGTTGCAGCAGGGCAGCGACCAGCTCAGCCTGGCGATGGTGCGCAAGGACGGGGGGCGTTTCCGCGCATCGATGATATTGGAGCGGATAGCCGACCAGCGCGGCGTACGGGTGCTGGTATTGATCCGTGACGTCACCGAGGCATTCCAGACCCAGAAGCGGGTGCGCGAGGCACAGGAGGTTGCCCTGCGCGCGCAGCGCCTGGACGCGGTGGGCAAGTTGACCCTGGGCCTGTCGCACGACTTCAACAACCTGTTGTCGGTGATCGGCAACAGCCTGGACATGCTGTCGTTACGCCGCTCCGGCGACGAGAGCGTGCGCCGTATTCTGGACATCGCCCATCGCGCGGTTGGGCGTGGCACCCAGTTGACCCGGCAGATGCTGGCGTTCGGGCGCGGGCAGACCCTGGTGCCGCAGCTGAGCCAGGTGGATGATCTGCTAAATGCATCGCTGGAGCTCTATCGCCGGGTCTGTGGCGAGACCATCCAGTTGAACGTGAGTCTGGCTGAACAACTGCCGCCGATTTCGGTGGACATCGGTCAATTGGAAGCGGCGCTGCTGAACCTGCTGAGCAATAGCCGCGATGCCATGCACGGCGTCGGCAAGGTGCTGTTGTCGGCACGGCTTGAAACCATCATCGTGCCGTCGGGCGCGGGTGAGGCGGGGCAGTTTGTCTGCATCTGCGTTGGTGACAGCGGGCCGGGTATCCAGGCCGAGATCCAGGAAAGCGTGTTCGAGCCGTTCTTCACCACCAAGAGCGTGGGTGATGGCAGCGGACTGGGGCTGAGCCAGGTGTATGGCTTTGCCGCGCAGTCCGGCGGCACGGCGACCATTGGTACGTCGGCGCTGGGTGGGGCAGCGGTGTCGCTGTATTTCCCGGTAGTAGCGTAGCCAGCTGGCTTTGTAGGAGCAGCGTAAGCCGCGAAGCTGGCTATCGGTAACGACGCCGGTTTTCTGAGGATCTCAAGATCTGAAGCTCCATCAGCTTCGCGGCGTTCTGCGCTCCGACCCAACGCCGTGCACCGCCGACAGCCGCGTGGAGGGGGGCTGGTGTGCATGCATAACCCCGGCCGCCGATCTAAGCCGGGG